>NZ_JARXXJ010000034.1:0-14952 GCF_029893935.1 Breznakia sp. PFB1-19 | reverse complement strand
GAAATGAATACTTATTTTTTCTTCCCATAATAAAACCCCCTTAGGTTAAAAGTGCTTTATTTATTTGCACTGTCTACCTAAGGGGGATAATATCACAGGCGTAGTTGTTTTTTTATGCATCATTGCGATTCATACTATATCCATGTTTATGCAGTTGGTATGATAAGTCCAACCGAATTCGATATAAACGTGAATGAATAGTTCCTAGTGGCACATGTAACAATTTACTGATCTCAATTGGTTCATATTCTTGAATATAATGAAGAAATGCAGTGGTCCGCAAACTATCTTGAAGACTTAAAATCAACATCTGTAAGGTATCCATAAAAAACTCATAATCCAATTTCTCTTTGGTGTAAGTTACGCATGCAAATTGTTCAATACTTTGTTCATAAAGTTCCATTATGTCTAATTTTTTCGCACGCTGTAAACGATGACATACATTTAAGGTAATGGAACGCAACCAAGAGTAAAAGGCACGTTCATCTTTTATTGTATCAATTTTCTCCCAAACAATGGTAAACACATCTTGAATCACATCAAATGCTTGTTCCCTATCTGTAAAGTAATAGTATGCCCAGTAGTATACATTTTCATTAAAATTCTCATACAATTGATTAAATGCCAATTCATCTCCTGCCTTTACTTGACTAACTAATGTCATTGTTTCATCTCGATCAATAATGATTCACCTCCCATAAATTCAAGTTTAGTGAATCTATTATAGCTTCTCATGTATCGATAAATTCATTGTTGTCATGAACTATACATTAAATGTTCTTAACATCACCTATGTTATAAATTATGTATAAAAAAAGACAAAATCATCAGTGATTCTGTCTAATCATTTAATGTGCGAAGTGCATCTTCCAAACCTGTTTTGCTAGCAGTTTTTGCATCGACTGCTTTGATTACTTTAGCAGGTGTTCCCGCAACCATCATTCCTGGTTCAACATCATGTAATACAACACTTCCCGCAGCAACAACGGCACCTTTTCCAATACGTACACCTTCTACAACGACAGCATTTGCTCCAATGAGCACATCATCTTCAACAACGACTGGTGTTGCACTAGCTGGCTCTACAACGCCAGCAAGAACCGTTCCTGCACCGATATGGCATCGATCACCAACAATGGCACGTCCTCCAAGAATGGCTCCCATATCAATCATTGTGTCCTCTCCAACGATTGCACCAATATTAATAATCGCACCCATCATGATGACTGCACGATCTTTAATTTCTACATGTTCACGAATATATGCACCTGGTTCAATACGAGCATTAAGATTTTTTGTATCTAATAAAGGTATGGCTGAATTTCGTCCTTCATTCTCAATATGTATATCGCAAATGAAATCCTTTATTGCTTCTAATTGTGGTTCAATCACATCCCACTGTCCAATAAGCGTTTGACTTACTGGTAAACCAAATGCTTGGCAATCATGAAAACTTACATCTTTTGTTGTATTGATATACACTTTGACATTTGTTTTCTTTTTAGCATCTCGTATATACTTAATAATTTCTTGTGCATTCATATTCATCTTCCCCATTCCTACTTACGAAATAACACGTCATGCATGTCATATAATCCCGCAGGTTTTCCTACTAAGAATTCTGCAGCTTTAATTGCTCCATTAGCAAACACATGCTTTGAGTGTGCTTCATGCTTAATTTCAAGCACTTCATCTTCACCAGCGTAAATTACACTGTGTTCACCAACAATACTTCCACCACGTACTGCGTGAATCCCAATTTCTTTTTGACGTTTCCCGTTTCCTTCACGTCCATAAACTTCTGCATAAATGCCATCTGGATTTAATGTTTCCACTAACATTTTTGCGGTACCACTTGGTGCATCTAATTTTTTATTATGATGCTTTTCAATCACTTCCATATCGAATGAATCTTCTAAAATTGGTGTAATTAAACGTAGTACTTCTTGCATTACAGTAATTCCAAGCGAGAAGTTTGCGGTATATACAACTGGCGAACGTAAAGCAGCATGCTTAATCGCAGCAACTTGTTCACTTGTAAATCCAGTTGTTGAAATAACTATCGGTGTATGATGAATTTCAACATACGCTAATAAACTTTCTAAATTGTCTGGATGCGAAAAATCAATAATTACATCGAATGGATCACGAATATCATTGATACTTTGTAACCGATCCATACTTACAATGTCAGCAATTTCATGTCCTTTAGCTAATAACTTTTGTTCGATGATTTTTCCCATCATCCCATATCCAATTAACGCTACTCTCATATTACTGACCAATCACTTTCATTTGCTCAATGAGTTTCATGCGATTTTCCTCACTCATAAAAGTTAATGGTAAGCGATATCCACCAACTTCCATTCCACGTAAATTCATTGCTTCTTTAATTGGAATTGGATTGGTTTCAATAAATAGCGCATTAATAAAATCTAAATATTTTAATTGTAAATTACGTGATGTATGAATATTACCAGCTAAATAACTTGCCACCATATCATGTGTTTCTTGTGGAAGAATATTTGCAACTACTGAAATAACACCACTAGCTCCTAGTGACATCGCAGGAACAATCATATCATCATTTCCTGAATATACTTGGAAGTCATCACTTGCAAGTGCACATACTTTAGCAAAATAGCTAATATCACCACTTGCTTCTTTGATTGCGGCAACATTTTCAAGTTTTGCTAGACGTTTTACAACACTCACAGGAATACTACATCCAGTTCTTCCAGGCACATTATAGATAATTAATGGAATATCTACTGCATTAGCAACCATTTCAAAGTGTAAATACATACCTTCTTCATTTGCTTTGTTGTAGTAAGGAGCAATTACAAGTAAAGCATCTGCTCCCATATCTGCGTATTTTTTTGCATATGTTACTTGTGTTTTTGTCGAGTTTGAACCAGCACCTACATATACTGGTAAACGTTTTGCGACTTTTTCAATTGTATATTTTACAACGGAATCATCTTCATCATGTGTTAATGTAGGTGTTTCTCCAGTTGTTCCTAACACCAATATCGCATCAGTTTGATTGGCAACATGAAACTCAATCAATTCTCCTAGTTTATTAAAATTCACACTTCCGTTTTCATTAAACGGTGTAATTAAAGCAACAATACTTCCTTGTACTAACATGCCATTTCCTCCTTTAGTTCGACTTCACCTTTGGCAATAAAGGTAGCCGGTCCTCTCATCATAATTTCATTATCTTTGTCGTGAAGATGCAGTGTACCTAACTGTAACTGAACATCCACACAAGGATCTACATATCCTTTTTTACTTGCAATTGCAAAACTTGCACAACATCCAGTTCCACAAGCAAGCGTAATTCCTACTCCACGCTCATATGTCACAACTTTTAGTGTATGTTTATCAACTACTTGCACAAAATTTACATTCGTTTTTTCTTGAAATGTTGGATGGTTACATATATATTTACCAACACTTTCCACATCGTAATGATCCACATCATCTACAAACATAACTGTATGAATGGTTCCTAGAAACACAGATGCTAATTCATATGCATCAATGTGATACGACAACAAATCAATAGATGTTTCCATGTGTAGTAATGTATGATCAAATTTTGGTTTTCCCATCGCTATTTCATATGTGTTATCCTTTGAATCAACATGTAAGATACCTGCTCCAGTTACTACATTGAAACTGTCTGTATCTACTAAATGTTGATCTAAAACATATGCACTAAAACATCGTATTCCATTTCCACACATTGGTGCTTGTGAGCCATCTTGATTGTAAAATATCATTTCCAGTGGATTTGTGGCTACGATAATAAGTCCATCTGCACCTATACCGATATCCTTTGAACATAAATATTTTGCCAGTGCTGTATAATTATACATCTTTACATCTTGTTGATTTACAATTACAAAGCTATTTCCACATCCATGATATTTGCTAAAAGGAATCATAGTTCAATGTCCTTTTGTACATCTAATATCATTTGTGTTTCAAATGTCTCTCTAGCAATCACTTGTCTTGCTTTTCCATCTTTTACAAAAATGACAGCTGGACGATTCAAACGGTTGTAATTACTTGCCATAGAATAACCATAAGCACCTGTTGTAAACATCACAAGAATATCATTTGCTTCTACTTCTGGTAATAATGCATCGTGAATTAATATATCTCCACTTTCACAACACTTTCCAGCAATTTCATAAGTTCTAACTGCCGGTTGTTGGTCTTTATTTGCAATGATACATTCATACTTTGCATCATATAATGCTGGCCGAATGTTATCTGCCATACCACCATCAATAAATGCAAACGTTTTATTTTGCGTTTGTTTTGTAAAACCGACTGTATATAATGAATATCCTGCTTCACCAACAATACTACGTCCTGGTTCCATACATACTTTATCCACTTGTATTTGTGCTTGAGCTAGTGCATTTTCTAATGCCTCAATTAGTGTTTGACACATAATATCTGTTGGGACTGGTTGATCTTCTTTTGTATAACGCACTCCAAATCCACCACCAATATTTAAAATAGATACATCAACATTGATATCTTTGATAAAACCAACCATTTTATCAATTGCTGCCATAAATCCTTCAGTTGCTAGAATTTGAGATCCAATATGTGAATGAAATCCTTTAAATGTTACATATGTACATGCATCAATTTTAGCAATCATATCCTTGATTTCGTCGACAAGATCCATTGAGATACCAAATTTTGAATCAGGTGTTGCAGTTGCAATAAACTCATGTGTATGTGCTTCAACTTTTGGATTGATACGAATAAGTACATCGACTGATTGTTTTTGTTTAGCTGCAAGAGCAACTACGCGCTCTACTTCATGCATATTATCAATGACAATTGTTTGTACATGATAGGAAAGAGCCATTTCGATTTCTTCATCTAATTTATTGTTTCCATGAAAGTATATACGACTTGCAGGAAAGTTGGCTTGAATAGCAACATACAATTCCCCTCCACTTACAACATCAATACTTGCACCTTCCTGTTCTAGTTTTTCTAACATTGCTGTACAAGTAAATGCCTTAGAAGCATAAACAACTTCCGTATCAAATACATTACTTTTAAAGTTATTTACATATGAGCGAATTTGCTCATCAATTTTATTTTCATCATAGACAACAAGTGGACTTCCACAAGTTTCTAATAATGTATCACATGCTACTCCAGAAATTTTAAACATAACTTTACCCCCATCTTGTATAAATAAAAGGTCAACAAGATTGTACTCTTATTGACCTATTTCTGGTTCATTAAGATAGCACAACTACTTGCGTAGACAGTCCTTAAGATATTCTCCTAAAGCCCATAGATACTGTTTGCCAACAGCTCTATTCGGCGACTATTCCTCTGGTAAGTGTCAAACGAATGCCTTCTATACATACCATAATAACAAATCGCGCCTCTATCATCTATTTATATTCATGTTTTATTTATTGTACCATAACTGTATATAATTGCCACTACTTTTTACTTGCTATATTACAGGATGGTGATATTGTCCATTTTCTTGTGTTTGATTTTTATATTGAATGGCAAACTTTGGACAATGATGCAAACAACGTAAGCACATCTCACATTTCTTTTTTTGCCATACTGGTTTTCCATCAATTAATTCAATCGCATGTACTGGACACTTTCTTTCACATAAAGCACAGTGTATACAAGAATCAAGTACATGAAAGCCTTTGGTTTTAGTTAAAAAGGTTTGACCAAACCAAGTTACTGGTGCACTAAGTATACGTGGAAACCCCGTTTTGGCAAAATGACCAACCTCTTTTTGTTCAATTTTATGCATAATCTCTTTTAACTCAATAATCGCATGTTGATTTATTTGCATAATCTTTTGGTCATCATTTACATCATACATCCGTGTATAGTTATCAGGCATCAATAAGTCAAAAGCTGCATCAATCCCCAATCCCTTTTTTTGCAAGATTGCATTTGCTTTCTTAATGGATTGTCCTTGTTGTCCACCACATATTGCAATGTAATATACATATGGTTTCTTTTCAAAAGTGATGGATAATTCCAATAAGAATTGTTCCACGATGTGTGGTAATCCATAAAAATACACAGGAAATACAAATCCAATACGATCTTGATCATCAATATTGAAATTGATACGCCCTGTATGTAACCATTCATCTACACGAATCGCTTCATGATTATATGCTTTTGCTAAATGCTCAGCAACAAACGTACTATTTCCAGTACCACTAAAATAAAAAATCATCTTTGTCCCTTCCTTCTTCCTTTTCTCCTATCTATAAATCTTTACGTAGAATCCAATCTGTCTCGATTAAATCACCCATCGTAAAGTCGTGTTCCCCAACTCGATAGTATCCATACTTTTTATAAAATGCTTGTGCGGCATAGTTATGCTCCCAAACACCTAACCACATAAATGAACGTTTATTTGCTTTTGCAAGTGCAATCGCAAAATCCATAAAAAGCGAACCTATCCGTAATCCTTTAAACTCTTTTGAAACATAAATCCTTTGCACTTCAAATCCTTCATCACCCATATCTTCTGTTTGACTACCATACATATTTACTTTTAAATACCCTGCCAGTGCACCATCATAATATGCAAAATAGGTAGTTGATGAAACATCATCAAGTGATTGCAACAATACCTCTTTTGTATACGCCTCATCTACGTACGCTTGTAATACCTTCGTTTTTTCTTCAGTATAAAATGTTTCATATAAGGTTTGAATGGCAATGTCTCTAAGCAATTCTACTTGCTCTTTTTCTACTTTCACAATTTCTATCATATGCTTATTATACTATAAACAAATAAAAAACATCTACTATACGCAAGTAGATGTAAAAATTTATGCTCATATACAACTAACTACAATATAAGTTTGTCATAGAATACATACTTACATGCATCGTAAAGTCATATACTTGATGTTGCAATTCTTTTTTTGACAATGTCGGTGCATGTACTTGCACTTGTTGCATGTATAACATAACTAGACAAATACCGATATACATTACTGACTTTATCAATAATTTAATGATCATCCCATCCTCCCAAATACCTATACTTGTATTAAATCATATCTGCATGTATATGAAAAGGATTTTAATTATATTTTATAATTTAACGGATGACTTCTTTGTTTTATAAACTATCAAATAATTCTTGTGTAACTGGTTTACGTTTTGCCTCTAATAGTTTATCTAAATAAATCGTTGATGCTGCTACTAAGTTTTGTATATCTGTATCATCTTCATCAACCATTTCATAACGTTTAATAATGAAACTACGTGATTTACGGATTAAATCCAATCCTTTCGCTGTTGGTTGGATGTAAATAATACGACGGTCATGATTTGCGACCACTTTCTTTAGTAAATCATCTTTTACCATTGCAGTTACTTTAACTGATAAATTTGTAGCTGCTCTATTTAAAGTTGCAGCAAGCGAATTTAACGTTAAATTTGGATTTGATTCCGCCTCATTTAGAATTGCTAACTGTAATGCGTTAGTTCTAAATTTTTCATAAAATGGTTGTAAGATTTGTTGACTTACAGCACTGATTTCGGATTTCAATTTCTCCGATTCTCTAATTACTTCCCATTGGATCATAACAATCCTCCTATCTGTTATATATTACTTATATTAACATAGTTATCTTATTTCCTTTTGTATTAATAGTCAACGAAAGTGACTGACTTATTACGTTAAGAAAACCAACTGTATTACAGTTGGTTGACGTTAAAATGATTAAGTAAAATTTGTTCGGCTTGTACATTCCACAACCCATTATGTGCTTCACAACTTTCATGTAATTTCGCAAATAATGGATCCTCTTTTGCTAGTGATTCAAAATCATCAATCGCAGTTAATGGAAGATCAATTTGTGTATAAATTAACTTCTTCCCTCCTGGGATATCTGGTAAGTTAATGGTTGTATCAACCACACTATCCAAACCACCAATATGTGTAACCATTAAAGATGGATTGATCTTACCTTGTTCAGATAAACGAAGTGCTTCAAGTAAATCATCATTTGTTCCTCCGGTAGTTCCCATAATGTGTGTGCTTGTGTAGTGTACATCATATAAATTCACCATTGCAGAGAAGTTCTTATCAGTTGGCCCAGCAAAGATATTCATACATCCATCAAAAGCTAATAGTTTACTTGCTTGTTGTGCAAGACTTTCAACAGGAACATATACAAAGATATCATCATATCCTTTACCTTCACTGATATCGAGTAATGCTTGTGTATCATCTTCATAATTATTTGGATTGAAATAAATCAATTCAATTCCTTTTTCCTTCATACTTACTTCTGATAATACGCGTCTAGCCCGTTCGATTCTTTGTTCACTCAAATCCGTCACAACAACTCGTTTTGGTTTTTTATCACCAGCTGCTGCATAATCAATCGCTCCAAGTCCCATTGGACCCGTCCCACCCATAATTAATAGATTTCCACCTTCTTTAATTCCCATGTCATGTACATAGTTTTGTTTGTTTGTATGATAATTCGCTCGATATCCACCAATGATACAAGACATCGGTTCACCTAGACTTGCACTATAATAGCTATCTCCCTCATACACCATCAAACATCCTAGTTCCATTACTTCAGGTGGAATAATACAGTACGTACAATCTCCACCAAAATATGGATATGAGTATCCAGGTGAAGCTAAACTACCTTTATAGTTTAGTGCTGGTTGTTGAGCAAAGCGTTGTCCTGCTTTAAATTGGTCTTGCCACTTCTTTCCAACTTTTACAATATCTCCAGCAAATTCATGTCCAATAATGATTGGATTTTTATCTACATCATCTGGAACACGTTTGTGGTTTTTTCCTTGTTTTACTGTTTTGTATGTTGACATACAAATACTATCACTTACTACTCGTACGAGTATTTCATCATCTTTAATTTCTGGGAGTTCAAATTCTTCTAAACGAAGATCATCAACTCCATACAGTCTAACTGCTTTGGTTTTCATTTTATACCTCTATCTTTTCTAGTACGACTTGTTGTACTAATGTATCTATTATTTCTTTACTTGCTGGTTCTGTACCACTTGTTGTACATGCCCCAGCACTAATTGCCATTGCTTGTATAGCTACTTGTTCTAAAGAAAGTTCATTTTCAATTGCATATGCAAGTGCTGCAACCATTGCATCTCCTGCACCTACTGTAGATTTCACATCAACTTGTAGTCCTTTTGCATAAATCACTTGGTCTTCATACATAAATAATGCACCATCTTTGCCCATTGAAATTACTACCATAGCAATTCCAGTAGCCATTAATTCTTTTGCCATTTTTGCAAGTGCAATTGGATCATTTGTTTCCTTTACATTCATGTACTGGCAAAGTTCAAATGCATTCGGTTTGATTAGAAATGGAACTTCCTTAATGGCATGTTTAAAGGAATTTCCATCTGCATCAAGAATTACTTTTACACCTTTCTTGGCAAAATGTGAAATTAGTTTTGCATAATAATCACTGTCCATACCTGTTGATAAACTACCAGCAAGTACTAATAAATCAGAACACTGAATATTTGCATCTAATAATGCTTGCATCTCTAATTGCTTTTCACTATCAATATGTGGTCCACGCTCATTTAACTCTGTTAGGTGTGTATTTGCATCCATCACCTTAAGATTTGTACGTGTACTACCCTCTACCCAAACAGCCTTTGTTTCTAGTTGCATCTCAAGCAACGATTGTTCTATATACTGTCCAGTGTTTCCAGCTAAATATGCAAATACAACACTTTCTTGTTGGAGGGTATGTAAGGTTTTACTTACATTAATACCTTTTCCAGCTGCTGAGATTACAACATTTTCTAAACGATTTAATGCTCCAACTTGCAAAGTTTGTAAGCTTGCAGTTTTATCGATAGCTGGGTTACATGTTAATGTATAAATCATGCTTTTGTTAGCGTGGAATGAATATACTCAACATCACAAGAATTTACCAATTCTTCAACTTCACGCATATCTCCTAATTTCATTGCAATGTTACTTAATATTTCAATATGATCACTATCTTTTGCTGCAATTCCAATGACAACACGTACTGGATTTCCATTCCAATCAATTGGTTCTGGATAAATTTTAACCGCAAGTCCCGTTTGTTTTACAAAAGGCTTCACTTCATATTCCCCGTGAGGAATTGCAATATCATTTCCAATAAACGTCGTTAATGATTCATCTCTTTTATGCATTCCTTCAATATATTCTGCTTCA
This sequence comes from Breznakia sp. PFB1-19, assembly GCF_029893935.1. Taxonomy (NCBI): domain Bacteria; kingdom Bacillati; phylum Bacillota; class Erysipelotrichia; order Erysipelotrichales; family Erysipelotrichaceae; genus Breznakia; species Breznakia sp. PFB1-19. Next base: position 4,682 of record NZ_JARXXJ010000034.1, on the reverse strand, counting down.
ATAAAACCTGCTTCAAGTAAAGTTTGCCCAATATCATCAATTGCTTGTTTACTATCCACTTTTTTACAATTTATTTCAATACAATCTTTATGTAATATCATATGTCTTTTTAATTCCTCCATGATTTCTCGAACAATCCGTTCATAGGTTTGCTTTTCGGTGAATGAGATAAACGTAATCACCTTTGCATTTGTGTATGTTTCTTGCAATTGATTGTAGAACATACGATGCGTAATAAGTATATGTGCATCATTTGGTACTTCTGCAATACTGCAATTTTGTATTCGTAAATTAATGTTTTGTTCCTTTAATTTCTTTTGAATGAGTGATGCTCCAAGTGCACTACTACCCATCCCTGCATCGCACACAACAAATATATTCAAATCCATCATCATTATTTCCTACTTTCACTTATGACTTCAAATACGTATTCTTTTAAAATCATTTCCAGTTTTTGATATACATTTGCATACGATTCACCCATACATGCTTGATAGAACAAATCATCTTCCATCAATTTTCGTGATAGCATGCTTAACATTTTCATTTGTTCTTTACTGCTGTTTTCAGGTAGATACATAACTAATACAAAGTAAATATTACTCAGTTCTTCATGAATAAATGCTTCATGATTGGGGCGAATCAACTTCACCAATCCGCGATCAACAAAACTTCCTTGTCCATGAAATAATGCAAGTCCTAAATCTGAGAATACAGTCGTATTCATTTCTTCACGTTTTTGTAGTTGCTTTATGACTTCTTGTTGCTTACTTACATCATCACTTACAAGCGTTGCACATACATGCATTACATCTTGTTTGCTTGAGCGATAATCTACAACTTCAATACTAAAACTTTCAAGAACATCAAGTACCGTATTTGCTAGTTTATCAATTGGACTACCTTCTTTTCTTGTTTGACTTTTATAACGTGTTGTCATTCTCGTTTTGCTGATTGCATCTTTTACTTTGATTTCATCTTCAGGTGGCAATAATGGATTAATTAGTATCGCCTTTGTCGTATCAGGTAACGCCATAGTTGTCAGTAACAACTCACATGTGTAATCCTGAGCATGTACTTGATCCATACTTAATGTTTCTAAATGTACATGACTATCTACAATTTTTGCTAGTTTTGCTTGTAATAAAGCAGAAACACCAATTCCTGATGCACATACAATTCCAACATGAATCTCTTTAAACATTGGCTTCGCGCGTTTACTTCTTTCAATTGCAGCACCTATATGCATTGCAATGTATGCAATTTCATCTTCAGGAAGTGTATATTCATATCTTTTTTCAAGAACCCTTCCTGCTTTTCTTGCATATTCATAGATGGTTGCATATTGTTTTTTTACGTCATCAAGTAATGGATTATAAATCGACATTTGATGTTTTAATCGAATAAGTGTTGGACGTAAATGCGCAATTAAGCCTGTAATCAGTTCATCATCATCTTTAAGCAACACATCATATGGTTTAGGCAAATGCATAATCATCTGATCAATAAGTGTTAATAATTCTTCTTCACTATAATAAGATAATAATTCATTTGGTTCGCTAACCTGTCTCTTTGTTAGTTTTGCAGCTTTCATATGCATTGCAATAAAAGCAACTTCTGCTTCTGGCATTTGAATCGCAAAGGTTTCATCTATAATTTGCTTAAATTTCTTTGCTTGTTGATACGATGGATCATGTACCATCATTTCAACTACATATGTGTTCTCTTTAATTTCTTCATGCTTTTGAATACGATCAATAGCAACAACTAAATGTATCATCAAACCAATATACGAACTTTGTGCATATTGAATTAAACCAAGCTTTTCTCCATGTGTTTCAAATATTGCTAAGACTTTCGTAAGAATCTCTTGATTTAATAATCCAAAAATACCTTCATCTTGAGTAAACACCTCATTTAGTAGACTTTGCGAATTGTACATATCTACTTGTGTATCATGTTTACTTGCAAGTGATTCATTTAAAATAGCCGTGAGCGCTTTACGATAATTCAACTCATCACCTACAAGTTCAATGCCTAATCCAGGTGTACGATGGATTTGTAAGTTAAAGTTTTCAAACCATGATTCGATACAATCTAAATCATTACGAATGGTTGCTTGAGAAACTTGGAACACATCTGCATAATAGTATAATTTTTGAACTTCATTTGCGCGTAAGATTTCAAGTATTAAAAGTTTTCTTCGATCTTCTTTAATTAGATAACTATGTTTTTGACTTTGTAGTTGTTGATATAACTGTTCTTTATTTTCTTTTTCACCTACAATTTGTAGTCCAAAACCAGTTTTTGAAATCATTTGTAATTGAAATGGATCTAGGACATATGCAATATCTTGAATCTCGCGAAATAAAGTTCGTTTACTTATTTTAAGTAAGGAAGAAAGCTCATCCATGCTCATAAATTCATCAGTATCTTGTTCCAAACATAACTGTAGAATTTTACTTAATCTTGGTGATACAATCATGTGCTTTCTCCCTTCTTATGTTATCGTTTTGCTATTTCTTCAACAATGCGATCGTATTCTTCTCCACCCATAAAGTTAGTGATTTCCATTACTGTCGCACTTGGTACAGTTGAACGTACTCTATCTGCTAAACTTTGATGTGTCACAATGATTTGTGCATCTTTAGGAATTTCTTCAATCGCGTAATGTTCTACTTTTAAATCCATTCCTGCATCTTTTAGTTTCTTTGTTAGTGTGGTTGCTCCCATTGCACTAGATCCCATTCCTGCATCACATGCAAATACAACTTTTGTAATTGTTGTTGATGCTTGTTGAATCCCTTTTGATTCAGCTTTACGGTCATTCACTTGTGCTTGTGCATCTTCTAAGTCAACATCTTTTCCATTTGTTAGCTTTAAGATAAATGCTCCTACCGCAAATGTAACTACGCAACTTACAACAACACTTAATGCAACACCTAAGAAGCTACCTTTTTCAGCCATACCCATTATTGCAATAATACTTCCTGGGCTTGCTGGACCAGTTAATCCACTGTTGAAAATCACATTAATGAATACTCCACTAGCTCCTCCTGCCATCATTGCAACAATTAACAATGGATTCATCATAACGTATGGAAAGTAAATTTCGTGAATTCCACCAAAGAAGTGAATGATTGCCGCTCCTGGTGCACTTGCTTTTGCCATACCTTTTCCAAAGATAGAATATGCAAGCAATAATCCAAGACCTGGACCAGGGTTTGCTTCAATTAAATAGAAAATTGATTTTCCTGTTTCTAGTACTTGTTCTGCTCCCATTGGGGTGAAAATACCATGATTAATTGCATTGTTTAAGAATAAAACTTTTGCAGGTTCAACGAAGATTGATGTTAACGGTAACATATTATTTTCTACCAATACATCAACTGCTGCTCCTAGAAAATCATTGATTGCTAAACTTACTGGACCAATTACAACCATTCCAATTAATGCTAGAATAAATCCAAGAATACCAGCTGAGAAGTTGTTTACCAACATCTCAAAACCACCTTTGACATGTCCATCTAGCATTGCATCCATTTTCTTAGTCAAGTAACCAGCAATTGGTGCAATAATCATAACACCTAAGAACATCGTTACGTTTTGACCTTCCCCTAATAAGTTAAGTCCACCACCAATAACACCAAGTGATGCAATAGCTGCTACAACACCACCACCACGCTGTTTGTAGATCATATGACCACCTGTATAACCAATTAGAATTGGAAGCAAGTATGTCAGCATCGGACCAACTAAAGCTGCAAACTTCGCATTTGGTAACCAACCAGTTTCAATAAATAAAGCAGTGATTAAACCCCAAGCAATAAATGCTGCGATGTTTGGCATTACCATTCCACTCAGGAATCGACCAAACTTTTGAATACCTTCTTTCATTTAAATCTCCTCTTTTCTGTCTAAGACTTCCTTTGACACTTTCATTGTAAAAGAGGCTTATCCATCTATCAATAAAACGAAAATCATGTTTGTCACACCCTTTAGTGACAAAATTACATAGGCTTTTATATCTCTATTATAGCAAATGCGAAATTGTATAGATAGTAAGCGAATATTTGATGAATTTCGTGTTAAAATATGAATGTTAAAAGGAGTTCATAATGGATAAAAAAAGAATTTGTTTTGTATGTCATGGCAATATTTGTCGTTCACCAATGGCTGAATACGTATGTAAAGACATGGTGAAAAAAGCAAACCTTGAAGGTTATACAATTGTTTCAAGAGCTACTAGCAATGAGGAAATTGGAAATGATATGCACCCTGGAACCAAACGCATTTTAAATGCAAAAGATATACCATACGCTAGACATCAAGCAACTCGTCTCATGGCTTCAGATGCACAAGCATATGATTATTTTATATGTATGGATGATGCAAATGTGAACAACACAAAACGGATGTTAAATCTAAAAGATGATCGTGTTTTCAAACTATTAGATATAACCTCATTAAAACGAGGTATTGCTGATCCTTGGTATACTGGTGATTATGAGACAACCTACGTAGATGTCGTTATTGGTTGTGAAGCATTGCTACAAAAACTAATGAAAAACAAAAGCAACGAGTTATAATGATATTATCCCCCTTAGGTAGACAGTGCAAATAAATAAAGCACTTTTAACCTAAGGGGGTTTTATTATGGGAAGAAAAAATAAGTATTCATT
>NZ_JARXXJ010000033.1:0-15415 GCF_029893935.1 Breznakia sp. PFB1-19 | reverse complement strand
GAAATGAATACTTATTTTTTCTTCCCATAATAAAACCCCCTTAGGTTAAAAGTGCTTTATTTATTTGCACTGTCTACCTAAGGGGGATAATATCAGAATGGGAATGCAGTAGTTGTCATAGTTATCATGACCGTGATATCAATGCAGCAATCAATATCCATCAACATGGACTAGCTATATAATTGAATAAAACACAATAAGGTCTAGGAACAGACCTGTGGGGAATATAGGAGCAACCGCTGATACGATATCAAGTACACTCTGTTTCCACGAAGCTCACACTTCAAATCGTCAGATTAAGTGGGGGTAGTTCACTCGTCAAATTATGAAGTACTTAGATAGTGATGCTCTTGCAATTTATGGACCAGTCATTAACGTAAGTACAATTGTACAGTGTTGTGCATATAGTGTTGGACAAGCAGCACAACCTATCATTTCTATTAACTATGGAGCAAAGAAATATGGACGCATCAAAGAAACTTTGAAATATGCATTATATACCGTAAGTATTTTTGCTTTATTTTGGAGCGTTATTAGTATGGTGTGGCCAAATGCGTATATCTATATTTTCATGAAACCAACAAATAGTGTACTAGCAGCAGCACCAGCGATTATTCGCAGGTATAGTTTGTCATTTGTTTTGTTGCCATTAAATATTTTTTCTACATATTATTTCCAAGCTTTATTAGAACCAAAAGCAGCATTTTTAGTTTCTGTATTACGTGGTTGCCTAATTAGTGGTGCACTGATTTTGTTGTTGCCAGTTGTAGTTAATGTAGATGCTTTGTGGTTTGCAATGCCAATTACCGAACTACTAGTTGCCTTGCTTGCACTCTATTATATTGTTAGATATACAAAAGCCTTACAATAGTTATTACCTACAAGTGTTAAGGAATCGTGTTATACTATTTGTATGATAAACGCATTATATATACATATTCCTTTTTGTGAGAATATTTGTTATTACTGTGATTTTAAACGAAGTGTCTACAACCAAGAGGTGGTAGATGCATTTTTATCACAGCTTGAAAAAGAAATGACTGCACGGGTTCAAAATAAAATGCTTCATACGATTTATATTGGTGGAGGTACCCCTACATGCTTACATGAAGCACAATTAGAAAGATTATTACATATCGTAGAGCCATATACACACACGGTTGCTGAATATACAATGGAATCAAATTTAGAATCCATTTCAAAAGCGAAACTAGAATTAATGCAAGCTCATGGTGTGAATAGAGTTTCTTTAGGTGTACAGTCATACAATGATGATTTATTAATGTATATGAATCGCAAGCATAAAGCAGCAGATATCGATTCTACAATTGACACAATTGCTTCCTATATTCCTAATATATCCATTGATCTTATTTATGGGTTTGAAAACCAAAGTAAAGAAATATGGCTTGATTCGCTAGAGAAAGCAACAAGCAACCTTAATGTAAAGCACATTTCAATTTACTCATTAACCATTGAAGATAACAGTGTATTTGGAAAACGAGGTGTAAAACTGATTGATAGTGATCTTGAAGCAGATATGTATATTCTTGGTCGCGAATACTTAAAAGCACACGGGTTTGAACATTACGAAATCGCTAATTATGCACGATCTGGATATGAGTCAAAACACAATCAAGTGTACTGGGCATATGAAGATTTTTATGGAGTCGGTTTAGGTGCCAGTGGAAAAGATGGACATTTACGTTATGCAATTACTGGAACTATGGATGCATATATTAATGATGGGGATACACTTTTTGAAGAACACTTGTCTGATAAAGATGTCTTAGTTGAGTATTTAATGATGAACTTACGAACGAAAACAGGCATTGATAAAGCTAAATTCAAAGAAATATTTCATCGTAGTTTTGATGATTTGTTTGATGATGTAATTGAACGTCTTGTTTTATACCGTCGAGCCATTCAAAGTCCAACGCATTTTGCAATGAGTGAAGAAGGGATGTTATTACTACATACCCATTTGGTACAATTCATGAAAGTCATTGATATTATCATGGAGGATGAACAAGATGTATGAGAAAACCTTAGAGACAAAAACGATTTATACAGGAAAGATTTTGGATGTTAGTGTTTCCAAAGTGGAACTTGAAGATGGAAAGATAAGTACAAGAGAGGTTGCACATAATACAGGTGGTGTTTGTGTACTCGCATTAGATCCAGATGAAAACATCATTATGGTAAGACAATTTCGCTATCCATCAAAAGAAGAGTTATATGAACTAGCTGGTGGAAAACATAATGAAAATGAAACACACGAGCAAACAGGGATGCGTGAGTTGTTAGAAGAAACAGGATACGTATCTAGTGATGTGACATATATGGGGTATTTATATCCTACAGTTGCATATGCTGATGAAGTCATTCATATGGTCCTTGCTAGAAACTGTGTATACCATAAGCAACAACTCGATCCTGGAGAGTTTGTCCATGTTGAAGTAATACCACTGAATCAAGCACTTGAAATGATAAGTAATAATGTAATTAAAGATGGAAAGACGATTGTCGCGATCTTAAAATATATGCAATTTATGAAGAAATAAAAAAACGATTTTCACAATTTGATGTGAGAATCGTTTTCTTTCTATTTGCGCCAAGCAGATGGCGAGAATAATAATAACATAGGTATAATTTCCAAACGTCCTGCTAACATGTCAAAGGTCATTGTTAACTTAGAAAGGATTGAGAAATTGGCAAAACTTTCTACAGGTCCAGCCATATTCATTCCTGGACCGATGTTATTGAATGTTGCATTCACTGCACTAAAAGTAGACATTAAGTCAAAGTTATCTAAAGACACGATGAGTGTTGATATACCAATAATTGCAATATAGAGAACTAAATAACTTTTCGTACTTGCTACAACATCGCTTTCCACAACTTTTCCATCCATTTGGACAACTTGTACGCGACGAGGAGAAATAAAGTTGCGCAGTTGGTTGAGTGCATTCTTACAAATGATAACAAGTCTTTGAATTTTAAATCCACCACCAGTAGAACCCGCCATCGCTCCTGTCAACATCAATCCAAGTAAGATAAGTTTAGAGAACATTGGCCAGGTATTATAATCTACGGTTGTATAACCAGTAGTTGTAATAATACTACCGACTTGGAAACTACTTTGTAGTACGGTATCCCATAGGTTTCCAACTTGTCCATAAATATTAAATGAAATAAGTACAATCGCTATAATAATTACACCAAGATAGGCACGTAATTCTTCGGATTTAAATGCGGATCTAAAGCGACGTAGTAAAATCAAGTAATAAATATTGAAGTTAATTCCAAAGGCAATCATTCCTACAGTTAATATTACTTGAATATGTGGTGCATAAATTCCTGCACCAGCACTACTGATTGAGAATCCACCAGTACCAGCAGTTCCTAATCCCATGGTAATCGCATCATATATCGGCATACCTGCAATGATTAAAGTCACAATGAGCACGATTGTCATAATAAAGTAAATTCCATATAGAATACGTGCAGTATCCTTAATGCGAGGTACCAGTTTACCAACACTTGGTCCTGGTGATTCAGCTCGCATCATATGAATGGTGTTTCCTTGTTGGTTACTTTCTATTGGTAAGATCGTTAGTACAAACACAAGAACTCCCATTCCACCTATCCAGTGTGAAAAGCTACGCCATAAAATCGTTGCTTTACTTAATACATCAGGATTTGGCACGATACTTGCACCTGTGGTTGTAAAACCAGATACAATTTCAAATAATGCATCATGTACTTTTGGAATTTCACCAGTTAAGATAAATGGCAGCATTCCAACAATTGAAAGTGCAATCCAACTTAGTGCAACAACAAGAAATCCTTCTTTGGCACGAAAACTACGTGCTTTTGGTTTATGTAAAGTACAAATGCTTCCAACAATAAAGGTTGCAATCGCAACACCTAAATAAACATAAGTTGCATCTTCTTGATAATAAAGACCTGTAAGGACAGGAAATAGCATACAACATGCTTCAATTTTTAAAACCCATCCTAAGATAAAACGTAATTTTGAATTTCTCATATTAACGAACCAAGATATCATTCAAATCTTTTAAGCCAAGAATTTGTGTAATAACAATGACATGATCATTTGGTAATAGTACATCATTACCTTTAGGAATGATAATTTTTCCTTTACGATTGATACAAGAAATAAGTAAATGATCTTTTGTTTTTAAGTCGATAAGTGGAATGTTTGTGACTGCACAGTTTTCACTGACATGAAATTCCAAGACTTCTACTTTTCCATCAATAATACGTGAGAAGGTTTCTACAGCACTACCAAGTGGATTTTGTAGGGAACGTACATAGCGAATAATGCTATATGAAGTTAATAGTTTTGGATTGATGATACTACCAATAGGCAGTTCGCAAATGATACTATCAAAAGTTGAACGTTTTACTTTTGTTACTACCTTTTTAATGGTTGGTATATTTTGTGCATACATACTTAGCATGATATTTTCTTCATCAATTCCCGTTAAGGTAACCATTGCTTCATGTTCTAACAAACCTTCTTCTTCAAGTAAGTTTTGCTCAGTTGCATCTCCACAAATGACATTTGCTTTTGGTAGTAGGGTAGATAGTTCCATGCAACGATCATATTTTGATTCAATGATACTTACACCCACACCTTTTTCTAATAATTGTTTTGCAAGGTAATGACAAATCATACTTCCACCAACAAGCATTACATTTTTGGCTGGTTTGATTCCTGCTCCAATTCCATAAAAGAATTTACTTGTATATTTTGGAGTAGCAAGAACATAGATAATATCACCAGAATGAATCGTGACATTTCCATCTGGAATAATGACATCATCTTTACGCTCAATAGCACAAATTAAGTAATCACCTAGACGTTTTTTTCCTAGATCCTTCATACTCAAACCAACAAGTGGTGAGTTCTTTGGAATTGGATATTGTACAATTTCTGCTTTACCACGTGAGAATGTATCAATTTTTGTGGCACTAGGAAAACGCAAGATTCTTAAGATTTCCTTACTTGCTGTATATTCGGGATTGATAATCATCGATAAACCAATCGCATCTTTAATATGTTCTTCTTCTTTTTTATAGATTGGATTTCTAACTCTAGCAATCGTGTTGATGTTTCGCCCCTTTTTTGCCATAACACAACATAGCAAATTCAATTCATCAACATTTGTTACTGCGACAAACATATCACAGTTTTCAATTCCAGCTTCTTGTTGGATGTTATAACTTCCAGCGTGTCCGACAACACCAAGAACATCTAAATCCGTACAAGCAGTTTCTAAAGCTTCTTTTCGTTGGTCAATTAAGGTGATATCGTGACCCTCTTCACGCAAAACCTTAGCGATGGAGTACCCAACACTCCCGCAACCAGCAACAATAATATTCATAATTACCCTCTCTTATAAAGTATTGAAATCATCATAGCACTTCTATTTCATGCTTTCAATCAAATATGTGTGTTTATCTTGTCAATTGTATTATATAGTAAGCTTCTTTATTTCTTTTCTTATTTGCATGAAAAAACCAAGACGATACATCTTGGCTTATTTTGATTCGTAATATTTCACTAGTGCTTGGGTTCCATCATTTTCTAGACCATCTGTTGCAAGTGTTTCGTACATGTTACATACAGTGTTTAGCACTTCTAAATCAATATTTGCTAAACGGGCTTCATCACGTGCAATATTCATATCTTTAATGAAATGCTTAATATAAAAACCAGGGGCAAAATCTTGTTTCAATGCTTTTGGTCCATTGTTGTCAAGTTGCCAACTTTGCGCGCTTCCTTTTGTTATTGCCGCAAATACCTTTTCAGGATCAAGACCTTGCTTTTTCATGTAGGTAATTGTTTCAGCAACTCCACTAATAGCTCCAGCAATTGCGATTTGATTGCACATTTTACAGTGTTGACCTGCACCATGTGAGCCAATTAAGTTAATAGTTGCACCAAGTACATCAAAAATTGGATATGCTTTATCATAGTCTTCTTGATTTCCACCAACCATGATTGTTAGTTTTCCTGATTTTGCATACACATCACTACCAGAAACTGGAGCGTCAAGTACACCGTGTTTAGTTGTTGCATTTGCAATCTTTTTAGCTAGATCTGGTGAAGAAGTTGTCATATCAATTAAAATGGCTCCTTCTTTTGCATAATCTAAAATACCATCTTTAAAATATACTTCTTCTACATCACTAGGATATCCAACCATTGTAATAACGACATCACAATTCTCGACACATTCCTTAATTGTTTTAAACTTGAATGGCGTATCGATATCATCCATTCTTTCATACGTACGATTGTAGGTATGTACTTCATAACCGGCTTGTAATAAGTTAGTAATCATTGCTTTACCCATAACACCGGTTCCTATCCATGCTATTTTCATTTTATCCACCTCGTATTTATTATATGCTTGTTTTAATTAATTGAAAACGATAATTAAGTGATATTTGCTAAGTATATAATCGCAAACTCAGTGTTCGCAAAGTTGTTCTAGTACGCTTTTACGCAAATGTTATAATATTTATATCGATATTCTTTCGTTAAGTTTACGCAAAACCATAAATAAAAGACTTGAGATTTTTATATATAATGAAGTCAATCTTAATCGTGCACGTAATTAAGTGATTAAGGAAGGAAACGATAAATCGTTATATTTGGTAAGAAAAATGAAAATTGTAAATGGTTTTTCCGTAATAAACTATGCACAGGAGAGGAGACTCTTATTACCTGCTTTTAATACTACGAATTTAGAGACGACTATAGCAATCGTTCAAGGGTTAAATGATGCAAATTTACCAGGTTTAGTTCAAATATCATCAAATAACTTACAACTATCAAGTCCACAAGTTATTGCTGACATAACAAGATATGCATTAACAAATTCTAATGTACCAATTGGGTTACATTTAGATCATGGAAAAAGTTATGAAGATGTAAAAGCATGTGTTGATGCAGGTTTTACATCTATTATGATTGATGCTTCACATTTAGAATATGAGGAGAATATTAAGGAAGTTCGCAGGTGTACTGATTATTGTCATTTATATGGAATTCCTGTTGAAGCAGAATTAGGAGCAATTTCTGGAAAAGAGGATGATGATGTTAATGAAGCAGATTGTAAAACTGATCCAGAATTAGTGAAAGATTTTGTAGAGCGCTCAGGTTGTGATTTGCTTGCTGTTTCAGTAGGGAATGTTCATGGACTTGAAGCAACACCCAAAATAGATTTGCATTTGTTAGAAGAAATTGCAAAAGTTTCTCCGGTGCCATTAGTGTTGCATGGTGGGTCAGGGATTGATTTTGATGTAATTCGCAAAATGAAGCAATTTAATCTAATAAAAGTGAATTATGGTTCTGATTTACGCAAAGCATACATTCAAACGTTCGGTAAAGCTTATGAGTTAAATCATAACGAAGCAAATTTATTTGGATTAAGCACTAAAGCAACAAAAAACGTTCGAAATAAAGCAAAGGAGCTTGTTACGATTATTAATCAATAAAAAAGAGGGGTTGATTCCGTATGACACAAGAAATACTAACAAAACGACAACTAGATATTTTAAAGATATTCAAGCAACATCCTAATGAATATTTTTCAGCGAATGATTTTGTTAATACAATGAATGTTAGTCATCGAACAATACAAAACGACATGAAGCAACTGAAGAAAGAACTAGCTAAATTAGATTTTGCTACACTAGATTCAGCAACATCAAAGGGAACAAAATTAGTTGTACATGATCGTGATGCATTTGATGACTTCATTGATCATGCTGAGACAACAATTGATGGGAACTCATTAGCCTATCAACAAGGTCGAATTAATAAGTTGCTATTAAAGCTTTTACGTCAACGACAACCACTAAGTTTACAGGCATTGGCAGATTCTGTATTTGTTTCAAAGTCAACGATATTAAAGGATTTACAAGAAGTGTCGACCGTATTGTCAAGATATAGCTTGAAATTAATAAAAAAATCTCATTATGAAATATGGGTAAAAGGTTTTGAAAAAGACAAACGAATGTGCTTGTTGGATAAGGACTTGTATTTTACTGGTACATTTGAACAAGATCGTTTAATTCTAGGTGATGAGCAGCGTATTAATACGATAAAAAAGGTACTTGTCGACGTTCTTGTTGATCAACAATATAAAATATCCGATGTGGAATTGCAGAATCTTATAATCCTAACAAATATCTCAGTAAAAAGAATTGCGCATGGTTTTTATTTAGAAGATGAGATCAATTCAATTATTGGAGATGATTTTGAGAAAGAAAAGATGATTGCTAGACAGTTTTTCGATATTCTCCAATCAAAATTTCAATTGGATGTTAGAGATGTGGAAGTCAATTACTTTGCTGTTACGCTTAATAGTAAAGGAGATCATGATAATCAAAGTTATATCACCAAGGAATTAAATGATTTTATATTTGATGCTTTGGTGACGATAAAAGAAGAATTCAATATTGATTTAATTGATAATGTAGATTTAAGGATATCTTTAGCATTACATTGTGTTCCATTAATTACAAGAATCAAATACGATCTACAGTTGAAAAATGACTTATTGTTTCATATAAAGCAAATGTCACCACTTGCTTTTGAAATTGGGACATATTTCGGATATCTTTTACAGAAAAAATACAACAAACGTATTAATGATGATGAAATAGCTTTTTTTGCAATTTACTTTAATAGTGGTTTATTGAATGTAGAAAAGACAAAAGAGGTGAATAGTGTACTTGTAATTTCCTCGGTAAAAAGAAGTGAATCTTTTCTACTTGAACAAGTACTTCGTCAATGGTTTCCAAACGATGTAGGGAAAATTGATTTTCTAACAATGCATGAATTTTCTGAGGTTCATCTTGATTTATATAATATTATACTCACGACTGAGAAGAATGAATTATATGAAAAAGGAGTGGCTTTATATATCAGTTCATTTCCGAATAAAAGAGATTATTATCGATTGAAAGTTTATATAGAGGGGTTCAAAAGCATTGACGATGTAACGGAGATGTTTAAAGAGGAACTGTTTATAAAAGACAAATTCACATCTAGACACGAAATCCTAGAAGTTATGAGTAAACGCGCTGAACATGAGTTTGATATTGAAAACTTATATGAAGAGGTCATGATTCGTGAGGAATTAGGTAGCACTTTTTTTGGAAATTATGTTGCGATACCACATCCGATGCATGCGGTGTCTAATGATTCATTTATTAGTGTTGCTTTATTAGATAAGCCAATAGAGTGGGATGAAGATAAAAATTTAGTCAGAATGGTATTACTTGTGTGCGTTGAAAAGAATAATGCGCAAGCCTTCAAAATATGGAATTATGTATCACGAATGATTTCTGATCGCACATTTTTAGATGGAGTAATAAGCGAGTTAAGTTATGACAATTTCATTAATGTACTACAAAAATCATTACGTGATTGGTTTAGTGAATTGCGCTAACTATACGAAATAAAATAAAAATAAGAGAAGAAAATAATGTGGTAGGTTATAAGCAAGTTAAAAACAATATGTAAGCGCTTAACAAGTTTATAACTTACGAAAGGAGAAATGAATGAAGTTTATTTTGGTATCACATGGTTCTTTTGCAAAGGGACTGGTAGAGAGTTCACAAATGATTGCTGGGCAACAAGAGAATCTAGTGTCCTTTGGATTGTATCCAGAAGATGACATCAATGACCTAAAAAATAAAATCGAGACAGAGTTTTTAAAATCAGAAATGGATAATATCGTATTTTTTACTGACTTGTTTCATGGAAGTCCATTTAATGCAGTAGTTTCACTTATGGGTAAATACGATATATATCACATAACAGGTATGAATCTTCCACTTATTCTAGAAGCGTTAATGGCAAGAATGAATGAAGATATAACGCCAGCAGAATTGTGCAAGTCTTTACTTGCAAATGCAAATAATACAATCATTGATGTAAAGGAATGTTTAAAGGAGGCAAACTAGATGAGAAATATAGTATTAGCTAGAGTTGATGATCGACTCATACATGGAGAAGTTGTATCGGTATGGACACCAAGCTTAAGTGTTAATTGTATTATCGTAATTGATGATATTGTAGCAAAGGATATGTTTAATACACGTGTGTTAAAGGCTTTAGCTCCATCGGGTGTGAAAATCGAAATTTATTCTGTTTCAGATGGAGTAGATGCACTTAAAGCAGAAGGGAATAGCAAAGAACGTGTAATGATTCTTACTAAAACACCAATTGTTTTTGATAAACTTCATGACCAAGGAGTTGAGTTAAAAGAAGTAAATCTTGGGGGAATGGGAATTCGAAATGAACGAAAACCTTTTATAAAAAACGTTGCATGTGATGATTCAGAAATTGAGTCTATTCGCAATTTAACAAATAAAGGAGTACATGTTTATTATCAACTTGTTCCTGAGCAAAAAGTTATTGAAGTAACAAGTTATATTTAAAAAACAGAGAGGATATATTATGTCAATTATACAAGCTATTTTATGTGGTGTCGTATACTATTTTGCAATTGGTAATTTACCATTTGTTGGGTTATGGTCACTACAAAGACCACTCGTATGTGGTTTTGTCACTGGGATTATCTTAGGTGATCCATTGACTGGAGCCATGGTTGGTGGAACTATTAACTTAGTGTATTTAGGGTTTATGTCAGCTGGAGGAAGTATGCCAGCTGATATGGCGCTCGCAGGTATTTTAGGTGTTGCTTTTGCAATTACTGGAAATCTAGATGCTGAGACAGCTCTAGCGTTATCTGTGCCAATTGGAATTTTAGGAACAATTGTTTGGTATTTACGAATGACATTTGATTCAATCTTCGTACATATCGCAGATCGATATATAGAAAATGAGGAATATCATAAAATTTGGCGTGCAAATGTATTGTTTCCACAATTGTTTGCAGCAGTAATTACAATTATTCCATGTACATTAGCAGCATATTTTGGTGCGTCATACATTAGTGGATTCATCGAGTTAATGAGCGGAACAATTTTGACTGTCTTTAAAATAATTGGTGGATTGATGCCTGCTTTAGGTATTGGAATTACTTTGCAATACATCTTTAAAGGTGAGGCAAGAGTCTTCTTATTCTTAGGGTTTGTACTAGCCGTATACTCTGGATTAGGATTATTACCACTAGGTGTAATTGCTGGGTTAGTAGCAGTTGTATACGTACAATTAAGTGATAGAGAAAGGGTGAGTGAATAATATGGCTGATGAAAAAAACAAGTTGTTATCAAAAAAGGATTTATTAAAGTCATTTCTAATTTGGGAAACCTTTCCACAATGCTGTTATAACTATGAAAGAATGATGGGACAATCTGTCGCTCATGTGTTTGCACCACTTATTAAGAAGTTTTATAAAAATGAACCAGAAAAACGTAAAGAAGTTATGAAACGTGAAATTGAATTCTTTAATGTTCATATTGAATTTGGTTCTTGTATCATTGGGATGGCAATCGCCATGGAAGAACAAAAAGCTTTGGGAGGAGATATTCCTGGAGAATTTATTACAAGCATAAAGACTTCACTTATGGGTCCACTTGCAGGAGTAGGTGATACTATTTGGCAAGGAGTAGTAATTCCTATCTTATTGTCTATTTGTATTGATATTACATTAGGGGGAACTGTTGCAGGTGCAATCATTTATGCAGTTGCCATTATTGTGGGAGCATATGCACTAAGTTATGCAAACTTCATGTTCGGATACCGCTCAGGAAGTGAAGCAATAATGGATTTCCTTGAAAAAGGAACACTGAAAAAGATACTTAAAGGTGCAGAAGTAATGGGTTGTCTTGTAATGGGTGGATTGATTGCGAACTATGTTTCGATGCAAACAGGTATAGAAATTGTAAGTTCAACATCAACGTTTAATTTACAAACACAGTTTTTCGACACATTAATGCCAAAAATTTTACCGTTTGGGTTTACATTATTTGTTTATTGGTTATTAAAGAAACGAGTTTCTTCACTAAAAATTATTGGAATTATCATATTGATTGCAATCGTTGGTGGTGTTACGGGAATTCTTGCATAAAGTAAATAATTAAAATACAGATGTAATTATTTACATCTGTATTGTTTTTAGGAGGAAAAGATGAAAGCGTTAGTATTAGATAAAGCATATAACTATAAAGTAAAAGATGTTGAGTTACCTACATTACAAGATGATGAGGTATTGATAGAAGTAAAAGCAAGTGGAATATGTACAAATGATCTTCGAGATTATAAGGGAGGTAGTATTTATTCACTCCCTCGAATTGGAGGACATGAGTATAGTGGTGTAATTCATAGTGTTGGATCTAAAGTCAATAAAAAAAGATTTGCCATAGGAAAAAGAGCAGTTGCTTACATTATACCTGCTTGTGGAGAGTGTTACTTTTGTAAAAGAAATGAAGAAAACCTATGTGAAGATGTTCCAAGTAGCAAGACATTTCAAAATGAAGGTGGGATTTCAGGTTTTGGTGGATTTGCTGAATATGTGGCAGTTAAAGCAAGAGATGTTTATATTTATGAAAATGAAGTACCTTTTGAAATAATGGCAATGACTGAGCCACTAGCGTGTGTTATCAGCAGTGTGAATAAATGTAATGTTCAATTTGGTGATGATGTAGTTATCATCGGTGGTGGTTATATGGGATTGCTGCATCTACTTGTTGCACAACGAAAGGGAGCCCGTGTGTTTTTAAGTGAGCCTGATGAGTCAAGACGAAAACTAGCCATTTCTTATGGATGTACTGCTGCTTTTGACCCTACAAAATATGATGTAGTTGATGAAGTGAAAAAACTAACTGGCGGACGAGGTGCAGAAGTAGTTTTTGATACAACTTCGATTGCCAAAGTTGCACAACAAGCTATCGAGATGACGTGTCCAGGAGGACGATGTATGTTGTTTAGTTCAATTCATCCAAATACACCAATAGCACTTGATGCAGGGCGAGTTCATTCAAAAGAAATTGAAATACTTGGATCAGTAAGTCCAACTGTTCTTACATTTAATCAAGCGGTATTAATGTTAGACAAAAAAATCATAGATCCTGAATTTTTAATTCATAAAGTGTTACCTTTTACTGATGTGGATTTAGCATTTCAAGAGGCACTAAAACCAGACACATTTAAGGTAATTATGAAGTTTAATAGTTAAGTATGTATTATTTAGGTATAGATGCAGGCACTTCATCAATGAAGTGTATGATTATTAATAATAAAAAAGAAATACTTTACGAAAATAGTTGTAGTTATGAATACAATCATCCAACAGAAGGATACAAAGAAATTCATCCAAAGAAGTATCTCGAAGCTCTAAAGAAAATGATTCTAGAAATCCCAAATACAATTAACCTTATTGAAATTGAGTCAATTTGCATCACTGGTCAAATGCATACTACAGTATTCCTTGATGAAGTTGGTAATTCAATTCGACCAGCTATTTTGTGGAATGATACACGTATGAAAAATAAGGTTCAATTGTTGAAGGAAGAATTATCAGATAATGTGCAAACACAGTTTATATCTAAAAGCATTTCAACTGGATGTATGGCAACTTCACTTTTATGGGTTAAAGAAAATGAACCAAATAACTATAAACAAATATCGAAAGTATGTAGTGTCAAAGATTATTTAACATATCAACTTACAGGTCGATTTTGTACTGATTTCTGTGATGCATCGACAAGTTCACTATATGATATAAGCAACAAGTGTTACTCTTCATATATGTTAAACAAATTAGAAATAAGTGAAGACAAGCTATGTGAAGTATATCCAAGCGGATATGAAGTTGGAACATTAACTCAGGAATGGATTAGTGAATATAAAATAAATCGTTATGCAAAAGTAAGAGTTGGTACTGGGGATAATCCAGCAAGTGCAATTGCATGCGATATAATTAAAAATAAAGAGCCATTACTGTCTTTTGGTACTTCAGGAGTAATTATTGTGCCTAGAGATGATAAAGAGTTTTGTGGAAAAGGAAAAAATGTATTATTTTCAAAAGATGGTAAACAATTTAGCAATATTGTACAAGGATCCTTGCAAGCCGCAGGAGCAACACATTTATGGTGGGTAAAACGTATTATTCAATCTAATGACCTTTCCATTGATCAAGATATAATCTCAGATGATAGAATTGGAAAAAACACAGTAAGATTTTTTCCGTATATGAATGGGGATAAAACTGTTTATGCAGATCCTAATTTAAGGGGAAGTTTTATTGGTTTAGATCTTAATACAAAACGTTCTGATATGTTACTAGCTATATTTGAGGGAATATCATACGCTACACGATTGCTAATTCATGAAGTTTTACAAGGCAATATGCCTAAACGAATAAAAGTTAATGGTGGTGGTTCTAAAAGTGATGTTTGGATGCAAGTTCTTTCACATGTCTTAAATTGTGAAATAGAAGTATATTGTGGTGCAACCAGTCCATGTTATGGTGCTTGCTTAATTGCGTGGGAACATGATCATAATGTTGTTGACAAAGAAGAGAGAATTCTATCAAAGAAGTTTTTTCCAAATAGTAAAATTGCAAAATTATATGACAAGCAATTTGATGCATTCTTACATATGTACAATATAATGAAGCAATTTGATAAGGAATGAAAGGTACGTTATGAAAGTAACATGTGAATTTTGTGGAGAACAATTGAAGTTTAGAAAGTTTCGATTCAAAGATGGTTATGCATGTAAAAAGTGTTATGCGATTTTAACAAATCAATTTAAGACAACCATTCGAAATAGAAGTAAAACTGAACTTTACAGTATTTACATTTCTAATAAAAATCAATCTTACGATCCATTCGAAGAGTTTAATGTAACAAAAAAGATTGGAAATTATATCTTAATTGATGAAGATAAACAAAGGTTTTGTGTTCCCAATAATATTAATGTTGTTAAATCAAGTGAGAAACCTGAATTGTATGACATTAATCACTGTCATTCGTTTTCAATCGAAACGAAACCAAAGAGTAATCTTTTGGAATTAGAGAAACAGATGAAAGAAAAATCGAGTAAAATTATTAATGAAATTGCAGTAACATTCGAGTTTGAGAATCAATTACGCAAAATAATTATATTGAATAATTCCGTTAGAATAAGCAGTTTTGCATTCAAAAAAACATTTGATTTTGCAAAAAAGATAAAAAAAGAATTGGATGATCTAAAAAACTTAACTTGTAAATAATTTTGTGTAATGTCTGACATTACATGTAAAAAATCGACGGTGTAAAAATTTTTGTGTAAAGTATCCTCCCTTGGTAGAATGAAAATGACTACCAAAGGAGGATTTTTAATATGAGTAAGAAAGATATCATTAAAATGATAAGAGAAGAATATGGTGTAACTACACCAAATGATGTAACGAAT
>NZ_JARXXJ010000032.1:0-15693 GCF_029893935.1 Breznakia sp. PFB1-19 | reverse complement strand
TCAAAACAAAGTAAAAGCCTGATTACTAATGTGTAACCAAGCTATATAGAATTCTTTATTTATTTCGCCTGTCTACTTGACAGGGGGTACATCACTATCTTGGTGGTGGTGTCTTTTCTTAGTAATTGCTAGAACATAGACAATATTCGATATATGTCACATAGTATATACATAAAAAGTTTGATATAATAAGCGCACGGGAGAGTGTTTATGAAAGGAACTATATGTTAAAACTAAAGAAAATTAGAAAGTCATACAAGACACAAGATTTTGTTCAAGTTGCTTTGGATGATGTGAGTGTGACATTTCGTGATAATGAATTCGTGGCGATTCTAGGACCAAGTGGTTCTGGGAAAACAACGATGTTAAATATTATTGGTGGGCTAGATCAATATGAAACTGGGGACTTAGAGATTGATGGAATATCCACTAAAAAATATAAAGCTTCAGATTGGGATACATATCGAAATAATCGTATTGGCTTTGTTTTCCAAAGTTATAATCTAATTCCACACCAAAGTGTACTTGCAAATGTGGAACTTGCATTAACAATTAGTGGAGTGTCAAAAAAAGAAAGACATAAACGCGCGCTAGCAGCTTTGAAAGAGGTTGGCCTAGAAGAGCATGTAAAAAAGTTGCCAAGTCAGTTAAGTGGTGGACAAATGCAGCGTGTTGCCATTGCGCGTTCATTAATTAATAATCCAGAAATACTATTAGCAGATGAACCTACAGGAGCATTAGATACAAAAACAAGTGTTCAAGTAATGGACTTGCTTACGAAAATTGCGAAAGATCGTTTAGTTATTATGGTTACGCATAACCCTGAATTAGCTGAGGATTATGCAAATCGTATTATCAGTTTGCGTGATGGGCTGATTGAAAGTGATACCAATCCAGTTACGCCAAAAGAAGAAGCGGATGTAAAAACCGCAAAGAAGCCTAACCGCGTAAATATGTCTTTATTTACTGCATTATCACTATCATTTAGTAACTTGCTATCCAAAAAAGGAAGAACCTTTATTACTTCGTTAGCAGGTTCGATAGGAATTATTGGGATTGCGGCAATTCTCGCATTAGCTAGTGGAATTAACGCCTATATTGGTGATATTGAAGAAGATACCATGAGTGTATATCCTCTTACAATACAGTCGTCAGGAATTGATATCACAAGCTTTCTAAGTAATGCTCCAAGTTCGCAAGATGATGATTCAAGTAAATCAAAAGGAGAAATCGGAGTAAACAATGTTTTTGAAACAATGTTTAGTGCGCAAAACAAAAATGATTTAAAATCATTAAAATCGTATATCGAAACAAATGGAAAAGATATTGATCCTTATATAAAAAGTATTCAATATACGTATGACGTAACACCACAAATTTATCTTGAAGATACCTCTAAATCCATATCACAAGTAAATCCAGATGCACTTATGTCAAGTTATGGATTTTCTTCGACCTCTGGAATGAGTGCAGTCATGGGAAACAGTGCCTCAATGATGAATAACTTTTATGAACTTCCAGGTGATAGTAGTATGTTTGAAGATCAATATGATATTAAAGCGGGTAGATGGCCAAAAGCGTATGATGAAGCCGTTATGGTTTTGTCTTCAAGCGGTAGACTGTCAGATTACATGTTGTATACATTAGGTATTAATGATCGAGAACAATTAAAAAATATGCTAGATGCTTTTGTGAATGATCCTTCTAAAACAATAGACTTGAGCAAGGGTGCTAAAGATGTTAGCTATGATGAAATTTTAGCAACCAATTTCAAAGTAATTAATCCGACCCAAAAGTATGTATATGACAATGAATATAACGTATGGTTAGATAAATCAGATGATCAAGCACATATGAAAAATGTTGTTGCTGATGGAGTGAATTTAAAAATTGTTGGTGTTGTTCAAGCAGACCCAGATGCAAATGTCACATCATTATCAATGGGAATCAACTATACTCCTGAACTCATTTCATACTTAATAGAGGATGTTAAAGATGAAAAAATCGTTCAAGATCAACTAGCTAAACCAACAATTAATGTATTAAGTGGCAAGTCATTTGTTGCTGAAACTGAAGAAAATCGTCAAAATCAGTTCGATATGAGTTCTTTGTTTTCTGTAGATGAAAACGCGATTCGCTCTGCATTTAATATTGATACGAGCAAAATAAGCTTTGATACATCTAATATTTTTAATGTGGATATTTCACAAGTTCAACCCCCAGAATTGGATTTGACTACACTTAGTCAACAAATGGCTGGGCAAGTGCAAATACCAACGGATCAACTTACTGCAATTATGACTGGTGTTATTCAAGATTTTATCAATGAACAAATTCAAGCAGGTGTTACAGATCCTATCGTGTTTATGCAAAATCTAAATGAATATCTAAGTCGTCCTGCTGTTCAACAAAACATTGCTAGTCAGTTACAAAGTGTAATTGGTGATTCTCAAGTAAGCGAGCAATTAACTACCATTATTCAAAACTATATTACTACATCGATGCAAACCTACATGAATCAATTGATGCAGTCTGTCCAAAGTCAAATTCAAGTACAGGTTGATGCAACGATTGCGCAACTACCATATCAACTACAAAGTGCTTTATCTATTGATACAAATGCTTTGCAAAATGCGTTTAAGATTAATGTAACAGAGCAAGATATGGCTGATTTAATTCAAGCGATGATGAATCCTAAAGAATCGTCATTTGAAGCAAATTTACGTACATTTGGATATGCAGATAAAAATGCACCAAATCAAATAAATATTTATCCAAAGGATTTCACCACAAAAGAAAACATTATTAACTTCTTGGACACATACAACGACAATATGAAAAAAGCAAATCAGGAAACAAAAGTAGTTCGATATACAGATTTAGTAGGAACATTAATGTCTTCGGTTACTGATATTGTCGATACAGTAAGTTATGCGTTAATTGCATTTGTGGCAATATCATTAATCGTTTCGAGTATTATGATTGGAGTTATTACATATATCTCTGTACTTGAACGAAAAAAGGAAATAGGAATCTTACGAGCAATCGGTGCAAGTAAACGTGATATACGTCGTGTCTTTAATTCTGAGACGTTAATTATCGGATTTACTGCTGGTGCCATTGGTATTGTTGTGACATATATTATTAGTGCAATTGCCAATGTTATCGTCTATGATGAAATTGGTATTGCTAACATAGCACAATTACAACCAACTGCAGCACTAGTACTCATTGGTATTAGTATGTTCTTAGCCTTTATTTCCGGATTAATTCCTGCTTCAGCAGCAGCTAGAAAAGATCCAGTAGAAGCACTAAGAAGCGAATAATATATAGTTTTACTAAAGCGATGTATCTAATGATGTGTTGCTTTTTTAATACATTCTTTTATATAGGTTCATGAAATATATATATTTGTTAACGATGGAGAATACGTGTATATTTAGACACAGAGTTTTGGGGGGATTACGTGGAAAAAGATACTGTTGCACATTTAAAAAGAAATCGAATGTATGGATTATCGAACATTGTTGAAGGAGTACTAGTAGGACTAATTGCCGGGTGTGTAGTTGCAATGTATCGAATTGCATTGAATTATGCAGATACACTACGCAATCAAATAATTCAATTTATCGATGGAAATTGGCTACTTATGCTTTGTTGGATGATAGGCTTACTAATCTTAGGCATACTTGTCTATGTATTCGTAAGATTTGAACCTCTGATTTCAGGAAGTGGAATTCCACAATTAGAAGGTGAGATTGTTGGTGCACTTGAGCAGTCGTGGTGGAAAGTTGTGTTTGCAAAGTTTGCTGGGGGTCTAATGTCTTTATTTGGAGGATTGGCACTAGGAAGAGAAGGTCCATCTATACAATTAGGAGCAATGATGGGGAAAGCTACAGGCAGTGTAATAAATAGTAGCAAATCACGACAAAGATTTTTACTTACTTGTGGAGCAAGTGCAGGATTATCAGCAGCATTTCATGCACCACTAGCAGGTGTTTTATTTTCGATGGAAGAAGTACATAAGAACTTTTCAATTTCCTTGTTAGTGGGTGTAATGGTCTCATCTTTATCAGCAGATATGTTAGCATCATGGATGGTAGGAGAAGCTGTTGTATTTCAAATACCAATTGTAGAAAACATTCCTCACAGTAGTTATGGATATATTGTATTACTTGGAATTGTTCTTGGTGCTTGCGGTGCATTTTACAACTGGTTCACTTTGCAAATACAAAGTTTGTATCAAAAAATGACAGGCATTCCAGAAGTGGTGAAAATGTGTTTCCCGTTTGTAGTTGCTGGTTTACTTGCTTTTAGTAAACCTGAATTACTTGGTAGTGGACATAAT
This sequence comes from Breznakia sp. PFB1-19, assembly GCF_029893935.1. NCBI lineage: Bacteria > Bacillati > Bacillota > Erysipelotrichia > Erysipelotrichales > Erysipelotrichaceae > Breznakia > Breznakia sp. PFB1-19. The sequence goes on along the minus strand of NZ_JARXXJ010000032.1, from coordinate 11,345 downwards.
TTGGTGGAAATGCTAACAAGCAAAGATATGTTTCTTTCTTCAATGATATTCATCTTCATTGGTCGCTTTCTATTTTCAGCAATTAGTTTTGGTTCAGGAGCACCCGGAGGAATCTTTTTCCCTCTGTTGGTGCTTGGTGGATATATTGGTGGAATTTTCACAGATATTGCAAGTACTTACATGCATCTTGATATAGTGTATATAAATAATTTTGTAGTTCTTGCTATGGCGGGATATTTTGCAGCAATTGTTCGTGCACCACTAACTGGAATTATCCTGTTATTTGAAATGACTGGATCATTAAATCAAATGTTATCTTTATCAGTGGTTTCAATAACTGCATATGTTATAGCAACCTTACTTGGTAGTGAGCCAATTTATGAGAGTTTACTTGAACGCCTACTACATAAACAAGGGAATGTTGCAGATCAACCAACATATAAACCTGGTGAAAAGGTAATTGTTTCTTATGCAGTAGAAGCAACTTCGTATGCAGATGGTATGTGCATTAAAGATGTTGATTTGCCTGAACACTGTTTGATTGTTAGTATTCAACGCGGTATTAATGAAATTATTCCAAATGGGGATACACAAATATTGCTAGGTGATTTGCTACTGGTAATGACCTCAAAAGAGTTACAACAGCAAACGGACAAACGATTGCGTAAGCTTACACAAGAGAGAAAATAAGTAAATAAAAGAAAACTTCGTACACCAATGTGCGAAGTTTTCTTTTATCTAAAATATACGTATGCTAAAATAAATATATATAAATGAAAGGTAGGATTTGTAATGAAAGATCCAAATCAAGCAGTAGAAGAGTTGACACTTATGCTTATGTATTTAACAAGCTTTAGCGAAACAGTAATACCTGGGTATCCAGATGATATACGATCATGGAAGGGCTATCCATTTAGTGTAATGGATAAACTTGCAAATGATGAACTTATCTATCAAGGAAAACGTCCAAGCAAGTCAAAATCTATTTCTTTTAATGATGAAGGATTAGAAAAAGCAAAAGAACTGCTTAAAGAATACGATATTGCAGATTGGGAAAGTGAGGGTTAATATGATTACAGTAAAACCAACTGAAAATCTCTTAGGGGTCACAATTTCTGGTAATTATCGTGACTTTTCTGAACTTGTAGATGCAATGCACAACATTACATGGGTCGAAGATGATAAGGATCCATATAATGGTGTATCACTTCAGGTGCTTGGACTATGTTATGATATGCGCCACGCATATCAAGGGGATCGCGAAATCACTAAAGTAAGTGAAGAAGTTATCGGCGAAGATAGAGAACCATGCAAAGAAACAACAATAATGTACAGTTTTAATATTATGTTTCCTCAAGCGATTTTTTATGCATTTGCTGCACCGAAACTCGCTGAATATGCAAGAGTATTAGTTACAGATAAAGAACCAGAAGATATGTATCAACCAACCTATTCATATGCAAATTATCTTGCAGATAAGGGGTTGATTAATTATTTGAGTGGAAAGATATTAGAAGCAGTTCAAGAAGTGATTGGATTAGAAGCTTGCAATAAATTAATTCGTTCATATGAAAGAAATGTTGTCCACTACAGAGATTACTTAACGTTGTATGTAGATAGATGTAATATTGAATTTGAAAAAACGAAAGTTGAAAAACGTCCAATGAAAGTTAGGACAATAGCAAACCGCTTTATCAAATTTCCAGATGCTTATTATGGAATGTACATATCATTTACAAAAGCAGCTGAAAAATACGGTTGCAATATCTATAACTTAACAGATAGTACTTTAGAGTATTCGTCTGAGGATCCTATTTGGTGATAACATACAGATGATAATTGGAAAAATGACTAAGATACTATGAATAAACACGCGAAATAAATTGTTGCATATTATTGCATATAGTATAATAAACGAAAGGAGGATTCTTATGTTTTGTCCAAAATGTGGATTTGATGCACAAGATGCAAACTTCTGTGCCAAATGTGGTGCGGATTTGTCCAATATTCAAATTGGTGGAAAACCAGAAATAAATAAAGAAACCGAAATGCCAACAAATCAAAAGGTAGATAAAGAGGTTGTCTTATGGGAAGGAAAACCCGAAGGACTTGGTGATAAAGCAAAGATGATTTTCAATGATACACGGTATAAAGTAACAAATGAAAGAATCATTGTGACTGATGGATTGATTGGAAAGAAACAAGTTGAAGTAGAACTTCGTCATGTTAAAGACATCCAAGTAAAACAATCCATCACAGATCGTCTAGCAAAAGTAGGAGATATTACAGTTTATACAACCGATATTACAGAAGGTACGCTAGTACTTACCAATGTGCTAGATGCATTCACTGTAAAAGATATCATCCGACGTGCAGTTTTGGATATTCGTGATTCTGTAAACGTACAATATCATGAAAGAATCTAAGTGAGGGGATATGGACCAATTGGTTCGTATCTCTTTTTAGTGAATAATTACTTTGTATTATATGGAAAACAAAGTAAAATGAAGTGGAAAGAACGAGGAACATGTATGAAACTAGTAGATTATATGACATCTTTAAATAAAGAAGATGCTTATGCACAATATGAATATGTAATTACAAAACCAAAAGATTATACTCAAGTTACACGTAAACAAATGGCTAATGAAGTTTTGTCATACTATGAAGCATTTACAGAAACTGATTTTGAGATGTTTTTTGATTATGAAGAGTATCGAATTATGTTTCAATTACTTGATGGCTATTATGAGATAAATGCGTTAGATTTACCTTGTTATCGATTGATGAATAAGTTAGTTTGTATGAATGAAAATGAATTAAATTCAAATGATCGCAATATTACATTATTTGAGGAATTGTATCCAATATTAGAGAAGTTTGTATCCAAAGAAATGCCTAGTGATAGTTTTCTTAAAAATAGTGAAAGATTTTTTATTACAAATGGATTAATGTTTTCTCAAGGAGTTATGCCAGAAAAAGATTTAGTAATTGTACTTGCTGAATTGTTAAATGAAACAGAAAATAACATTGAAACTTGGCTAGATAATAATCAAGCTTTGCGTTTTGTTATGCATATGTATGAAAACCCAACTCTTTTTGAAGATTCACCACGTTTCTATGTACATCATACTATTGAAGACGAATTTCTAAGTGTATTAGATGCACGCGAAGCACTAGGTTCCTTTGCAAATATGTTGCTTACAATTGATGAATATATCATCTTAGGAAAACATCAATTATCATTATTTGAACCAACCGTAAAAGATTATGTGAGTTTTATTTTTGAACAACAGTTTGTAATGCCAGTAGAGGAAGCTTTACTAGAACTGTTTATCAATATGTCTGTATTTACAAATGACTCGGAAAATATCCTAATGAGTATCCAAAATATTTATGAAACTTTTGGTCCAGATGATAAACAAGAAGAGTTTATAAAAAAGATTACTGAAGCATTTATGCACTCAGTTTCGCCAAGTTTAGGTGGTCATACTCCAATCAGCATTATGGATGAATTAGATTCTATGGACAATACAAAGCAAACAGATGCGCATCTTAAAAAAGAAGATGCTGACTTATTTTATAAGTTGTATTTTGCATTGCTAGAGTATACAAACAACAAATACAAAATCAATGAGGAATTGAAACGTATCTACAAACAAAAACGATTAGTTCCAAATCAGTTGTTACCAATTTCAAAATATTTGTTTGAACATCGCGATATCATTGATGATTTCGTTGATGAAAACCCTTATACATTTACAAATGAAGAACTTGCTATTGTCGCTGGATTCAAACAAGCAGTTACTGGCTTTTTTACGTTGTATGATTTTGAAGAAACTTATGCAGTTATTGCTGATGAAAAACATAGGTATGCAGTAGTGGGTGTTGAAGTAAATCTAGATAGAGTTTATCAAGGTAGATTACCGGTTTTTGTGCAAACAAATTTACTACCATTTAGAAATGTTATTATATATGATGGTTTATTATCTGAACTACCTATTCAAATGAGTTCAAATGTAATAGATACGCTTCAAACAATAGATGATTTACCGCTTATAAAAAGTTTTCTTAGAGTGATGAACTAAATGGAAAATATAGCAAAACGTGTTGCATTTCTATGCGTACATAATTCCTGTCGTTCACAAATTGCAGAAGCACTCACTAAAAAATATGCAGGTGATGTAATTGAAGCATATAGCGCAGGAACAAAGATAAGAGATAGTATAAATCCAGATGCAGTTCAAATTATGAAAGAGTTATATGATTTAGATTTGACTAAAACACAATATCCTAAGTTATTACAAGATATTCCAACAGTTGACATCATAATCACAATGGGATGTAATGTAGCGTGTCCAAATATACCTGGTGTATATGTAGAAGACTGGGGCTTGGATGATCCCAGTGGAAAAGGGTTAGATGAATTCGCTGCTACAGCAAAGTTGATTGAGCAAAAGGTTAACGATTTAAAAGATAGAATCATACGAGGTGAATTACCATTGTGAAACTTATAGATTATTTTCTTTTCCATAAAAGCGGTTAATGTTATAATTTCTTATAGAAAACATAACGATTTAGTTGTGAATTCGAGCGATAAGATGAGGAGATATTAAATGAAAACATTGTATTCGGGAAAAACAAAAGATGTATTAACTGATGATGCTGGACGTGTATTCCTATTCTTTAAGGATAGTGCAACTGGTGAAAATGGAGTATTTGATCCAGGAAGTAACACAGTCGGAGGAAGTGTTGAAGGTAAAGGAAAAACTGGTTTGAAAATAACAAGTTATTTCTTTGAATTAATGGAAAAACACGGAATTCCAACACATTACATTGGCTCTGATATTGATGCAGGATTGATGGAAGTGCGTAAAGTTACTGTGCCACCATTAGAATTTGTACTTCGTTACTATACTGCTGGTAGTATGTGTCGTCGTTTTACATTAGAAGAAGGAATTCCTTTTGAACCACCTTACTTAGAAGTAACTCTAAAAGATGATGAACAAGGTGATCCACTAATTAGCGAACGTTTATGTTTAATGAAAGGGTTCTTACAACCTGGACAATACGATGAAGCATTAGCTGTACTTGTAAAAGTAGGAGAAGTTCTACGTGATGAAGTTGCAAGTATGGGATATACATTAATCGATTTCAAGATTGAACTTGGATATGACGAAAATGGAAAAGTCGTTGTGGCTGATGAAATCACACCAGACATTTGGCGCATTAAAGATGAAAATGGAAATATTCCAAACCAAATTGAATGTGCAAACATGTTACTAGAAAAAATCGAAAAATAGTTGTACGAAAACATTACTTACATATGGGTAGTGTTTTTTAAATTTCTATCCATGATACATACGTTTTCGGCATTGCCGAATTTCGTTCGAAATAGGGGAAAAGCATATACAACCAGGAAACAAGGTATGATTTTTTATATTAGTTTATTTAACTAATAGAGTAGTAAATATAAGTAGTAAGATATGACGGGTTTCTTGTTGATTCCGTCATTTTTACAATCCAAGCAATGCACACTGCATAAAAATAAAGGATGTTTTTGGTATTTTTTTAACGAATGTCAGGGAAACATATCGCTTGACTGTAGGAAAGGTAAGTGATACATTTGATATAGGTTAGACAAGACTAACAATTGTCAATAGAAGGAAAGGTATGGAGAATGAAAAAAATACTAATTACAGTTATAGCAATGTTATTTGTTGTTGCAGGTTGTACAAATACAAGTAGTAGTGATAAAGAAACAGGAAACAGTGATGGTTCTTGGCCTGTAGTTGTCAAACATGCATTTGGTGAAACTACAATTGAAAAGAAACCTGAGCGTGTCGTAAGTATTCAATGGGAAAACCAAGATGTTGCTTTGGCATTAGGTGTAGCTCCTGTAGCGATGTCAGCACCAGCTTATGGACTGCATGATGATCAAAAAATGCGTCCTTGGACACAAGACGCTTATGATACATTGGGTGTAGAACCAATTATATTCAATGATGGAGATGGACTTGATTTTGAAGCCATTGCAGATGTAAAACCGGATGTAATTCTAGCAGCATATGCAGGTTTTTCGAAAGAAGATTATGAACTATTGAGTCAAATTGCCCCAACGATTGCATATGAGAAAACACCGTGGATGATTACATGGCAAAGTCAAATTCTACAAGATGGAAAAGGGTTGGGTCTAGAAAAAGAAGGAAAAGCACTTGTAAATGATTTAGAAAAACAAATGGCAAGTGAAGTTGAAAAGTATCCAGAACTCGAAGATAAAAGTGCAGTATTTACTTGGTTTAATCCAGAAGATACATCAAGTTTCTTCGTTTATGGAACAGGTGAAACAAGAGCAAGCTACTTGCAAGATTTTGGTTTAACATTACCAAAAGCAGTTAAAAGTATTACTGATGATAGTGATGTATTCTATGCAACAGTAAGTGCAGAACAAGCAGAAATTTTAAATGATGCAGATATTCTAGTTATTTATGGTGATAAAGATATCTTAGATGTCTTGCAAAAAGATACACTATTATCAAAAATACCAGCAATTGCTAATGGGGCAGTAGTTGTACTTGATGATACAACAGATTTTGCGACAGCAAATACAACACCAACAGCTTTATCGATTCCATATGGGATGAAAGATTATGTAAAACTACTTGGAGAAGCCGCAGCGAAAGTGAAGTAAGAAATGAAAAAAAGAAGCGTATATGTTTATACAATTGTGATACTTATAGCACTATGTATTAGTGTGATGTTATCGCTAGCATTAGGTTCAAAGAACATTCCAATACGGGATGTTCTTCATCATGTCCTTAACGCTTCAACGGATAGTTTTAACGGTGCAATTATTCAACAGAGAATGATAAGAACAATGTTTGCTTTGCTTGCTGAAGCAGCACTAGCAGTATCGGGTTTATTGATGCAATCACTCACACGTAATCCGGTTGCTGATCCAAGTATACTCGGAGTAAATAGTGGAGCAGCACTAGCTGTCGTTGCTGGGATTACATTTTTTCATATTTCAAGTGCACAGCAGTTTATCATCTTTGCGATACTTGGTGCAGCTATCACTACAGCATTTGTTTATATGATTGCCTCAGTAGGAAGAGAAGGTGCAACACCTATGAAACTTGCACTCGCTGGAGCGGTTAGTAATGGAGCAATTGCTTCATTAATTAATATGTTGGTGCTCCCACAGGCTCAATCCTTAACAAATTTCCGTCACTGGCAAGTTGGAAGCGTTGTGGGTGTCAGTTGGGATAATATTTTGATGCTATTACCGTTTTTACTACTTGGCTTTGCTTTGGCAGTGTACGTTGCTCCATCATTAAATGCACTTGCACTAGGTGATGAAATGGCTACTGGACTTGGTGTAAAAGTCAAAAAAATACGGTTTTTAACTGTACTATCCTCAGTTATACTTGCTGGATCAATTACAGCATTAGCAGGACCCATTGCTTTTGTTGGACTAATGGTTCCGCATGCACTACGATTGTTGTTCAAAAACAATGTAAAGGTATTAATCCCTTTATCGATAGTTACAGGAGCTACTTTATTATGTGTTGCGGATACTTTAGGTCGACTTATTGCTCAACCAGCAGAAGTTGAAGTAGGTATACTTACAGCACTTATTGGAGCACCAGTCTTTATTTATGTGGTGATTAAATCGAAGGTGAAATCATTATGAGTAATTATACAGAGAACAAGGTTCGTGCTGGTTATGCACGACGTAAAAGACGCGCAATACTTGCAACCATATCTTTAGTGCTTATCGCTATTGTGTTGATGTTATTGATGTTAATGCTAGGAAATACAAATTATTCACTGACAACTATAGTTGAAGTGCTATCAGGAAAACAAATACAAGGAGCTAGTTTTGCAATCGCTACGATTCGTTTACCACGAATGCTTGCAGGAGCATTTACTGGTTTCGCTTTAGGTTTAGCAGGTAGCGTATTTCAAAAGATGCTACGTAATATGCTAGCAAGTCCCGATATTGTAGGAGTTAGTGCTGGGACAAGTATGGCTGCAGTATTCTGTATTCTTATACTTGGAATTAGCGGCTTTATGGTATCTTTTATTGCATGTATTGTCGGACTATTATGTGCATTACTAATTTATGCACTTTCCAATATTGGTCATTTTTCAACTTCACGATTTGTACTTATCGGAATTGGAATGCAAAGTGCAATACAAGCGGTTATATCCTATATGATGGTACGTGCAAATCAATATGAAGTTACAGGAGCAATGCGTTGGCTCAGTGGAAGTTTGAATGGAATTCAAATGAAAAGCATTCCGTTACTAGCTATTGTTGTGATTGTCTTTACACTTATTATCCTACTAAGTGAAAGAAATTTAAATATCTTGGAACTAGGTGAAGATTTAGCCACTGTACTTGGTGTGAATTTGCGTATATCACGTATTATTTTAATTGTGAGTGCGGTTTGTTTGATTGCCTTTGCGACAAGTGTTGGTGGACCGATTGCTTTTGTCTCATTTTTAGCTGGACCGATTGCATTACGCCTAGTTGGAGCAGGTCGTTCATATGCATTTGCTTCTGGACTAGTTGGTGTAATTTTAGTACTAGCCGCTGATTTACTTGGACAATTTGCTTTTAGTACAAGATTTCCAGTTGGTGTGATTACTGGAGTGATTGGTGCTCCATATTTACTATTACTACTTTTTGGAAAAAGCCGTAAGAAAGGAACGTTATGAAACAACATACATTACAAGCAAATCATATCGTTGCTGGATATGATAAAAAGATGATTTTAGATAATGTGAGTGTAGATATTCCTGATGGAAAGATTACAGTCATTATTGGCAGTAATGCAAGTGGAAAGTCGACATTATTAAAGACGTTTGCCCGATTGCTTCCAGTAAGTAAAGGCGACATTAGTCTTGATGGAAAAGATATACATACCATACCAACAAAAGAACTTGCACAAATACTAGGTTTGCTACCGCAAAGTCCAGTTGCACCCGAAGGAATTAGTGTTTCTGATTTAGTTGCACGTGGACGTTTTCCATACCAAAAGTTTATGGGTGGTATGAGTGATGAAGATACTAAAGTAGTTGTAGATGCTTTAGAAATGATGGGAATTGCTGAATTAGCAGATCGAAGCATTGATGAATTATCAGGAGGACAACGGCAACGTGTTTGGATAGCAATGTCACTTGCACAAGATACGGATATTCTATTTCTTGATGAACCAACAACGTATTTAGATATCACATATCAATTAGATATACTTGAGTTATTGAAACGATTAAATGAAACACATAAGACAACAATTGTTATGGTGTTGCATGATATCAACTTATCAGCTCGATATGCAGATCATATGATAGCTGTTAAAGGTGGAGAGATTGTCGCACATGGGACACCAAAAGAAATTGTTACTGAGGATACGATTCAGCATGTATTTGGACTAGATTGTATGGTTATTGAAGATCCAGTCGCAAAAACTCCAATGATTGTGCCAAAAGGAAACTACTTTACAAATACGTAAATCTAACAGTGTATAAATGAACACTGTTTTTTTTCGTAATATACAAAAGAGAGAAATCAAAACACATGATATACTTTATATATTGATTAAAACCACTGATACATATATTATGTATGCTGACTGACAACAAAATGAGGGAAGAAAATGAAACGTAAAGAGAAGGTAAAAGAGCATCTTAAACATGCGAGTATATGCAACTTGATTGTGAATCAAGATTCATGGAAAGTTCATTTAGCAGAAATGAATCAACAATACATATGTTTTCAATTTGATAATAAGAAAGATATTCCAAAACTTGCTAATAAAGATGATGTGCAGGTTCATGCTATATATGATCATAATGAATTAATTATGCATGGAAAACTACAATATATAGACGATACAAAAACTACGTTTTGTCTAATTCAAGTTAGAGTTTCGTTCTATACTAGTGGCAAGTTAGATTTTACCTATGACTTTCGCGACATTGCATAAGCAAATATTTGACCTACATATTGCTTCATCGCTACAAACCAAGTAGAATAGATACGGCTATAGAAAGGTGTATATTTGATGAAACATTCATTACAAATAAAGTATTATGCAATCCAAACAGTATATTGGCTAGTAAATCTTTGTACAACTGCTTTTATTGTGCCAATATTGCAAGCACAAGGCTTTCAAAGTATGCATATTGGAATACTTTTAGGTGTACGAGCATTAAGTAATGTGGTTTTTCAACCATTGGTTGTCCGCATCTTAGAAGTAAAGCGAAAGAACGTATCACTAAATCAACTCATCATCTTACTATTGGGTTGCAGTATATTATTAACACTCATTCAAATGTTGGATCCATCATGGATGATCATGTTACTAGTATTTATTGGATATGGTGTTTTCACTTTTGGTATTTCAAGCTTTATCGATGCAATGTATGTACTTTACGCACATGAAGGAAAACAAATCCAATATCCGTTTGCTAGAGGACTTGGATCATTAAGTTTTTCAATTGGTGCATATGTATTTGGTCTTGTTAGTTTCTTACCATTACTATTATGGGCGCAACTTGTACTGATGATGGTTCTTATCATACTGGTATTGATTATAGAACCAATTTATCAAGTTGCTACTGCAGCAGATGATACATCCATTAAAAATAATCAAATTATCAAAGAATATCCACTTTTATTTTTCTTTTTAATTGCAACGACACTATCATTTATTGGAAAAGAGATGTCAGGAAATTTTTTAGTCGATGCATATAGCGCAGTTGGTGGTCAAACGAGTGATTACGGACTAGGAATATCTATTATGGCATTTGTTGAGCTACCTGCAGCTTTATTTTTTTCACGTATACTAAAGCGCGTGGGAATTACGCGACTGATGCTTATTTCTTTCTTTTTCTCAAGTATTCGAATTCTTATTTTATGGCTTGCTAGTGATGTATTGTATTTACATGTAGCCCAAGTTTTCCAAATGCTAGGTGCAGGCTTGTTTTGGGCGGGTAATGTACAGTTTGTGCGATATCTCTTGCCTGCAAAATATGCAGTTCGCGCACAAACGTTAATTGGAATATGCTATTTAGGAATTGCTGGAGGACTTGGAAGTATGTTAAGTGGATGGATTGTTCAGCAAACAAATATCACAACTTTATTAGGGATATCATTTGTTTTCTCGTTGCTTGGTTGTGTAACATACTTTATTGGTATGCGTACACAAGAAAAGTTCTAATAAGATATCCACAAAAAAGAGGTGCTTTGAGAACTAGCGGGGTTTTAGACAAAAGTTATAAAGTATAGAGGGGTCAATCTTGACCCCTCTATTAGTTTAAAGCCATCAGTTCAA
>NZ_JARXXJ010000031.1:0-16274 GCF_029893935.1 Breznakia sp. PFB1-19 | reverse complement strand
CACAACAACGTTATGAATATCTGAAAAAGAAAACGTATAACCATTTTTATTCAACTGGTTATACGTTTAGTGCAATCCTTAACTTAATGACATTGAGTTGTATCTGCTATTTTTCCTACAAAACATGCAGTAGGAATGACTTTTGAAGATGGAAGTGAAGTATTATTCCATATTGGAATTGATACAGTCAATCTACAAGGAGAAGGATTTTCTACTTTTGTTAATAGCGGAGATAAAGTAAAGCAAGGAAGTAAATTAGTAGATTTTGATTTACCATTTCTTGAAAGTAAGTCAATTGATTCCACAGTGATGGTTGTATTCACAAAACACAAAGAAGTCTCAATCGAATCAAAAACGGTTCAAGCAAATGAGGCTTTGGATATTACATGTAAATAAAATGGGAAAGGGCGAAAGTCCTTTTCTTTTTTTAACACGATATCTATGGTAGAGTATACCTATGAAGATAAACAAAAAAAGATGTCGTTGGGTAAATCTCGACAATGAAAACTATGTAAAATATCATGATCATGTGTGGGGACGAGCAACACATGATGATAAAGAACTATTTGAAATGCTAGTACTTGAATCATTCCAAGCAGGTTTGTCTTGGGAATGCATTTTAAATAAACAACAATCATTTCAGGATGCTTTTGATCAATTTGATGTCATTGCTGTAAGTCATTATACACATGAGAAAGTAGAAAATCTTATGCAAGATGCATCCATTGTACGGAATCGACGAAAGATACTCGCAACTATTCAAAATGCAAAAGTGTTTCAAGATATTCAAAAAGAATACGGAACATTTGATGCATATGTTTGGAAGTTTACTGATGGTAAAACGATTTGTGAACCAGATCAAGGATCTTCTGATTTGTCTAAACAAATCTCGAAAGATCTAAAGAGAAGAGGAATGAATTTTGTGGGTGAAACCATTATCTATTCGTACTTGCAAGCAATTGGTGTCTTAGATTGTCATGAACCAGAGTGTTACTTATATCATAAATAAAGGAGGAAAGTTATCGCTTTCCTCCTTTATAATTTATAAGAGCTTTATCGAGAATAAACATCATTTCCTCTCGTAAATCCACAGGCTCAAGAATCTGACAATATTTTGCATACTGTAAAACCCAATACATAATTCCTTGTTTTGTGGATGTAATAGTGGCTTCAAAATCATGATTATCAAGTTTTTTTATTTTGATATTTGTGCCAAATGTATCGATTACATCATCAAGTATTGCTTCATCACAATGCAAACGAATGCTTAATTCATCTCCAGAATACATGTATATCTTATTGGCAACATAGTCATAGGGATTCACATCTTTCTTTCGATCAAATAAGGTTTGCTTCAAGTGCACATCTTGCATCTTATCGATTCGATAATGAGATAGTCCTTTATGATTTTCGTTATGACCAATCAAATAATATCGCTCATTATTGTATACAAGTTCATAAGGGCATAATTCATAACGCTTTTCACGACGAGCAACAAGCTTTTTATCGTAGTTGTATTTCGTGTATACAAAGCTAATTCTATTTCTTTGTTGAATTGCTTCAAGCAGTAATTCAATATTTAAAAAGAATTCACGATTATTTGATTTCTTGGTATTTGTTGTATATACACGTTCACGAAATGCTTTTGCTTGGTATTTACTTTGTGTTTTTAACAGTGCATCAATAAGATGTTTACTTTCGGAATCGGGAATAATAGCAGATGCGTGAATGGAATGACATATTAGATTGACTTCACTTGGTTCAAAGGTACGTTCAATAAGATAATATCCTTTTTTGTTTTGCTCATATGTCGAAATATCATAACCAAATTCTTGTAATAGTTGAATATTTGCATAGAGCGTTCTACGTTCTGCTTGTAAACCATAACGTACTTCAAGTAATTCCTGTAGCTGACTTCTAGTGAGTGGATGCTTATCATCACTATCGCTTCGTAAAATTTCTAGTATTGCTAAAGGGATTGATTTCTTTTGATCCATAGTAGTACCTCTTCTATGATATATCATAACATGTGTCACTTTTTTTGTACTAGAGAATTGATATGGTAACAATGTAAAACAAGAACTTTATTTAGTAAAATTGTTCATGTGTAAACCTATTGTAGGATATGGTAAAATAAAGGGATACAAAGGAGACGTTCTATGTACTTAAGTGATGATTTAATAAAAAGTGTTGTAAAAAAACCAGGGAATTTTAATTGGGCAAAACGACATCAAGGAGAAGATGATCTTTTTCTTGCATATGATGTTCTTCCAGGTGAGACTGGACAGGATATTCTTGCGACCGTGTTGTATCAAGGATATGAAAGTGATGTAAAGATTCGTTTGGATGCATTAGATCATATCGAAAGCCATTATTGTAACTGTCGTTTTCACTCACCAAGTTCAGGATGTGGACATGTAGGATTGGCATTATTTAAGTATCGTAATGAATATCAAACACCTGATCCAATTATCTCTTCATCTAAGGTTAGTACACCTCACCAACAAGTTAATAGCTTGAATGAAAAACGCGAAGCAATTATGCGTCAAAAAGAACTACGTAGAAAAGAAATACAAGCAAGTTATTACGTCCAAGAATCACTTGAGTTTCTCCAACAAATGCAGGAAAAAGAAAAAAACAGTTTGATCTCAACATATGATAATCATGTGTACCATTTAGAGTTCGAATTTGAACGTCAAGAAAATTACTACTATTATCGCTATACAAATAATTATATGTTAAGTGCAAAAATTGGTTATGAAAAAATGTATGTACTAAAAAGCTTTCAACAATTCATTCGTAACTTGCATGAAGAGAACTATGTAAAATATGGAAAATTTCTAGCGTTTACACATCATATACATTCATTTGACGAAGCAAGTCAACAAGCCATCGAGTTTATAGAACGTTTTATAAAAGACTCAACATATGCAAATGATGATCGCTATTTAGCAATTGATGAGAAGAACATTGATGCATTTTTTGATACATTTCAAGAACTCTCTCAACTTATCAACATTCAATTTGCTGAGGAAGATTTCATCGTAGATGTTGATGTATTAGCACTAGGTGAATACTATTTACTTTCACTTCAAGATGGCAATATTCATGACTATATGGAAGGTAGTCAACACTACTATCAATTTGAAAAACAAGTACTCAAACGACTTGTTGTGCGTGATGATAAAATGGTACACGAGTTTATTAAGAAAATTATGTATGACCAGTTTTATATACATAAAGATGACTTACAAAATACTATCAGTTATTTACTAAGTGTATTTGAAAATACAGTTGTATTTCATGGTGTCGATATCGATCAAAGCTATGAAGACCGAATTTCTTTATATGCTGATATCCAAGATGAAAATTTAATTGTTAAAGTATTATTAAACTGGGAAGATGGATATGCAAAAAGCTTGTTCGAACAAGATAATCGTGCGATCTCTCACAATGCAAATAATCTAAAGTTTGTACTAGAGTCATATGGTTTTAAGAAACAAGAAGGATTGAAAGAGGTTATAAAAAGTTTTCATGACCAAGATGCGATCTTCTTTATCGAACAAGTCTTACCTAGTTTAAAAGACTATGCAGAAGTGTTTGTAAGTGATGCAATTAAGAACTTTGATAAGACAAAGTCAGTCGGTATACAAGTTGGTGTTCGTATCGAGAATAATTTATTATCTATCGATTTAGATAGTATCAACTGTAAACCAGACGAGTTAAAAGATATTTTGAAAGCATATCGGAAAAAGCGAAAATTTCATCGTTTAAAAAATGGGGAGATTATTTCTTTAGAAGGAGAAAGTATTGCAGAATTTGATCAAATGATGGAAGACATGCATATGGATGTACGCGATATTGATACAACGATGCAAGTGCCTGTTCATTACGCATTCCAAATGGATGATGCAATTCATAACTTTAAGCAAATCACGGGAAAGGAAGAACAAAGTTTTCAAGATTTCTTACATTCATTTGATGATATCGATGCTAGTAAATTACAAATTCATCCAAAGTATGAAAAATTATTAAAAGATTATCAAAAACACGGAGTACGATGGATGATGTTATTAAGTATGTATGGACTTGGCGGAATACTAGCTGATGATATGGGGTTAGGAAAAACAATCCAAGCGATTGCTTTGCTTGAGACAAATCACGAGGCTGGAAAGACAAGTATCATTGTGACACCTGCTTCCTTAATGCTTAACTGGCAAGATGAACTTGAAAAGTTTGATTCATCATTATCGTATTTGTGTATTTATGGAGATATGCAGACAAGAAAAGAAATGATCGAGACAATTGATTCCTATGATGTAATTATCACAACATACGATTATTTAAAACGTGACATTGAAGCTTATGAACAAAAGCAATTTGATTATGTAATTATTGATGAAGCACAGTATATTAAAAACCAAACAACAAAAGCCGCAAAAAGTGTAAAGCGACTCAAAAGTCGAGTGCGATTTGCTTTAACTGGAACACCAATTGAAAATAGTTTAGCTGAGTTGTGGAGTATTTTTGACTACTTAATGCCTACATATTTATATAATTATCGATATTTCAAGGCAAACTATGAAAGTCCTATTGTTTTAGAAAATGACGAGAAAAAGCAAGCAATTTTAAAACGTAGAATTGAACCGTTCTTATTACGTCGAAGAAAAGAGGAAGTTTTAAAAGAACTACCAAGTAAAATTGAAAAGAATCTACGCTTTAATTTTGATGTGGAAGAAGAAAAATTATATGTGGCAAAACTGTCACAAGTAAATGATGACTTACAAGCTTTCGCACAAAGTGAAGATAATCACCAAATTGAGATTCTAAAATTACTTATGCAATTACGTCAAATTTGTTGCGAACCACGTATGTTATTTGATAACATTGACCATGCTTCTAGTAAACTTAGAGGATGTATGGAAATTGTAGAATCACTAAAAGAAAGTAAGCAAAAAGTACTTATTTTCTCATCATTTACAACGATCTTAGACTTTATTGCAGAAGAGCTTAATATGAGAAACTTTACATATTTGAAACTTACCGGGGAAGTAAATAAAACGAAGCGTAAAGAGTTAGTTAAAAAGTTCCAAGCTGGTGAAGCTGATGTATTCTTGATTTCCTTAAAGGCTGGTGGTGTGGGATTAAACTTAACCAATGCACAAGCAGTCATTCATTATGATCCATGGTGGAATTTATCTGCACAAAATCAAGCAACAGATAGAGCACACCGTATAGGTCAAGAACATGAAGTAACAGTCTTTAATTTAATTATGAAAAATTCGATTGAAGAGCGAATTTTAGAACTTCAAGCGAAAAAGAAAGAGATCGCTGATACATTTGTTGAAAATTCAGAGGGAAGTATTACAAAAATGTCTGCTTCAGATATAATGGAGTTATTAAAGCGAGACAATACATAACGAACTTAAAAAGGAAGATTTTAGTTATCTTCCTTTTTAAGTTCATCAAATTTTGCTTTCATCGTTGGATTTCCATGCGTTAGCTTTTTGACAGTTAAGTCATTTGCTTTGTTATTTGCTAGACGTAAGTTGTTTTCGGAAGAAAGTAGAGCATCCTTTGTTTTCTCCAGTTGCTTAATGGTTTTATCAATTCCATCAATGGCATCTTTAAAACGTTTACTTGCGCGTTCATAGTTCTTACCGAAGGCATCCTTAAACGCATCTAATTCACTTTCAAAGTTGGTAATATCGATATTTTGTGCACGCATTTGTGCAACTTCCTGTTTGTAGGTAAGTGTGTTAAGTGCAGCATTGCGTAATAAACCGATCAGTGGAATAAAAAACTGCGGACGAATGACATACATCTTTGGATACTCATAAGACATATCCACGATTCCGTTGTTGTAAAAGTCATTATCCATTTCTAACATTGAGACAAGTACAGCATACTCACAATTCTTTTTGGTACGATCGCTATCTAATTTTTTTAGGTGATCCGTATTTTTCTTTTTTGTTGTAGTTTGATCTGCTTCATTTTTCATTTCAAACATAATCGAAATAACCTCATTACCCATATCATCAAACTCACGATAGATGTAATCACCTTTCGTACCTTCAACAGCTAAATTATCTTTACCAAACTGTGCATTTGGAAAGGCTGTCGCACGAATTTTATTGAATTCATTTTCACAATATTGTTCAAGTGATTCTCCAATCATTTTAGTAGATTGACGTGCTTTGAAGTCCTTATAGGTTTCAACTTCTTCTTGTTTCAAGCGCAGTTGTAACTCATAGGTCTCTTTTAATGTTTGTTTTTCTAATTCACTTTCACGTTCTTTCAAAGCAACTTCATGTTGTACTTTTTCTAGTTTGTTTTGGTTTTCTAATTCTAAAGCATGAAGTTTATTTTTAAGTTTCAACAATTCTTTGTCTTTATCAGAAAGAGCATCTTTAATTGCATATTCTTTTTCTTTATCAAGAGCTTCACTTTTTGCTTGTAGTTCAGATATTTTTGCTTGTTGATTTGCAATTTGTTCTTGCATTTCTCGTTGCACTTTATGAACAGCAAGCTCCTTTTCTTGTGCGCTTGCATCAATTTTAGCCTGCAAATCTAGTAACTCTTGCTCTTTCTTTGAAAGTTCTTGACGTAATGTACCTTTTGCTTTTTCGTTTGCTAAATCCAAATCTTGTTGATGTTGTTTTTCTAATTGTTCGAGTTTTTCATGTAACTCTTGAGTAAATTCTTTATCTTTTACTTGTTTGAGTATATCGGCGTATCCAGCATCATCTAAAGCAAAGGTTTTGTGACAATGTGGACATTGTATGTTATGCATATCTATACCTCCTTAATTGATTGTATTATACCATTAATCGTGTCTGTTTATTTGTACAGACTTCAAAAGAATTGTGAAAATGTATATATAGTTTTAGGATGCATGACATGCATGACTTAATAAAAATTCGTGCATGTAAAAAAGGGGATGGCAATGTAACCTATTTTTGATACAATAATAGACAAGAAAAGATTGGGGATGAAATTATGAATGGAGTGTCAAAAAGCGAGTCCACGTCCATGACTGAAGGACCCATTTGGCAAAAAATCGCATTCTTTGCGATGCCATTGTTTTTAGGGAATACATTTCAACAATTATATAATGCGGCAGATTCCTTGATTGTAGGTAACTTTTTAGGTTCAAGTGCACTTGCTGCTGTTAGTTCGTCAGGAAATTTAATATTTCTAATGGTTGGTTTCTTTAATGGAATTGCGATGGGAGCAGGGGTTGTGATTGCACGCTTCTTTGGGGCAAAAGACTATGATAGTATGTCTAGATCAATTCATACAACAATTGCTTTTGGTTTAGTAGCAGGTGTGTTATTAACGATATTAGGAACATGGTTAGCTCCAATAATGTTGGATTTGATGGGAACACCAGAGAAAGTTATGCCACAGAGTATTGAATATTTTAGGATATATTTTATTGGTTCTCTAGGGTTAGTCATGTACAATATTTTTGTTGGGATATTGCAAGCGATAGGGGATAGTAAACATCCACTATACTACTTAATTATTTCTTCATTAATCAATGTTGTACTTGATTTATTTTTTATCGCTGTGTTAGGTATGGGTGTTGGTAGTGCCGCTATAGCTACAATCATCGCACAATTTGTTAGTGCTTTATTATGTTTACATCGTCTAACCAAAACAGATGATGTATATAAAGTAAATTTGCGTGAAGTACGTTTTCATAAAGAAGAGTTTAAATTAATTATTGATTATGGATTACCTTCAGGATTCCAAAATTCGATTATAGCGATTGCGAATGTAGTTGTCCAAAGTAATATTAATTTCTTTGGTGAAAATGCAATGGCAGGATGTGGAGCATTCTCGAGAATTGAAGGATTTGCTTTCTTACCAATTTCTAGTTTTACAATGGCTTTAACAACTTTTGTTGGTCAAAACCTAGGTGCTGAAAATTATGAACGAACCAAAAAAGGTGCAAAGTTTGGCATGATATGTTCAGTCATACTAGCAGAAATTATTGGGATATTGGTGTTTATCTTTGCACCAATGCTAATTGCATTATTCAATAATGAGCCTGAAGTAGTGGCTTTTGGTACAGATCGAGCACGAACAGCAAGTTTGTTTTTTTGCTTGCTAGCGTATTCGCATTGTATATCTGCTATTTTAAGGGGAGCAGGAAAGAGTTTTGTGCCAATGATCGTGATGATGATTTGCTGGTGCTTAATCCGTGTAAGTTTTCTAACGATAATGGGATACTTCTTTGAAAGTATTATTAGTGTATACTGGGTGTATCCACTAACGTGGGGACTAAGTAGTCTTTGTTTCTTTGTATACTATCACAAAGTTGATTGGATGCATGGATTTAAAAAAGAAGCATAGTGTGTTTTGAGTAAAGAACTTCCAACCGTAGATATTCGTGCTATACTAAAAATAGTAGAAGGATATGATCGTTAAAAGGGGGTATATTTATGCAAATTTCAAAAGACGATTTATTCAGAGCGTTTTGTGATATCGATGATGTAGACGGAATGTACTACAATACAGATGATCAAACAATTATGGTGGATGATGGAGATGGTCTCTTTTATGATGACGAAGTATATACAGTTGAAGATTTTGTCAGTCAATATGGAGATATTTTAATTCCACTTCCAAGTGCAAGAGAGATGAATGAAGCGAGTGTTGCGCGTGCTTTCATTAAACAAGAGCATGATGAGGCAAACCGACAAATGCTAGTTGATGCCTATAATAATGGTGGACTAACTGGTTTTTTAGGAAAATTAAACGAATACAAAATGCAAAAGTTATATCTTGAATTCAAGCAACAAATCCAAAGAGATGAAGCCTTAGAGTGGGCAAAAGATAATGATATCGATGTGGTGTAAAAGAAAGTCAGGCATATTGAATGCTTGATTTTTTTGTACATTTCTTTGATTTGTATATATGCGTCATACCATGTAAAATAAAATAAGAGGGGTTTAACATATGAATGAAAAAACAGGGGTTAATCAAAATAAGATTATTGAAGATGCAATTCGCATGTATGATGCGGGGTTAGTTGTACTTCAAGAAAAAGAAGAAGACACATATAAGTTTATTGTCGATGGGCAAAATGTAGTCGTAAATAGCTTTACAGAAGAAATCTTACATTGTGATTGTGGAGCATGTACACCATATGCAGATTGCGTACATGCAATTGCTGCATTACTTTGGATTGGTGATCAGGAAAAC
The DNA here is from genome assembly GCF_029893935.1 of Breznakia sp. PFB1-19. Lineage (NCBI taxonomy): Bacteria > Bacillati > Bacillota > Erysipelotrichia > Erysipelotrichales > Erysipelotrichaceae > Breznakia > Breznakia sp. PFB1-19. Next base: position 7,061 of record NZ_JARXXJ010000031.1, on the reverse strand, counting down.
GACGAACTTGATAATTTAGAAGTGGATTATGACATTATTGAACTCGTGGAAAGTACCGATTATGAATTTGTAAAACAGTTTGCATGTGCTGTATTGCACGATAATCCAAGTCTAGTAGAAATGTTTAAAGCGATACGTGATGAACGAGATGAATTGCTTGATGAAATAGAGAACACAAGTTTCATGAATACATTAGATCTGTTATTTAAACGTTACCGTAATAGTGATGATACATACTATAATGTTGATGGATTGCTCGATGATTTAGATGCAATTGTCGACGAAGAAGCAAAAAGTTTAATCGAAGATGAACAAATGTCATCAGTACTAGATATGGCAAGAATCGTTCACATGTTTTTGGTAAGCATTGATGAAGCATATATGGAACGTGTTGGCATGTCTTATGATCATTTGTTAGGATATGTAGGTAAGTTTTCACGTAAACTACCAGCTAGAGAAAAAGATGATGTGTTTACAGCACTGAAGGAAATCGTTGTTGAGTATGGATTTGGTACATATACTTATGTAGCAGAAGATGTATTTATCGAAGAGTTCTCAGACGTCAAATACTTAAAAGAAAAGATTGATGTTTGTTTTGAAAAAATACATGAGAGTGCTATGCTTGATGATAAAGATATGAATGATATGTTATATTCACGATGGATGAGTAATATCGTTGGATTATACTTGCAAGCAGGATATGGTTTAGAAGATATCCAAGAAAAAGTAAAAGATGAGTATAATAACACAATGACAAGAGCGATTCTCATCGAGGCTGGAAAAAAGACAAAGGCATATCCATTTGTAAAACAAGTGCTAATGGATTCAATTACATTGGATCAACAACATAGTTATCTTGTGAAGAAATACGAAAAAGAATTAGAACGAATTAATAAATTAAATGGAACACAGTTAAATTAGAATAGGAGAGTAAGTTATGGATCATGAAGCAAATATTCATGAAGTATTGCAACTTGATGGATATGATATCTTTCAAGGGAAAAGCGCATTACTTACAGCAGGAGGAAAAGATCATTTCAATATGATGACGATTGGTTGGGGAACTGTTGGAATCATATGGAATAAAAAAGTGGCAACAACCTATGTTCGAAGAAATCGATTTACATATAATTTTATATTGGCGAATGATTTTTTCACTATAAGTATGTTTGATGAACGTTATGAGAAAGATTTATTATATCTAGGTCAAACTTCGGGTAAAGATGGAAATAAACTTGCAAACACTTCATTGCATGCATATGAATATAAGGATGGTATCATGGCTTACAAAGAAGCAGACATCACACTTGTTTGTCGTAAGTTACATGTGCAAGACTTATCCATAGTAAATCATGAAATTCATAATCAATTCTATACAGTTGAACCTGTACATACAGAGATCATGGGTGAAGTGATTGCTGTTATTGATAATCGAAGTAAGGATAAAGCAAATAAATAGTTTGCTTTTCGACAAATTACAGTCTTGGTACTTGTAATTTATAATTAAGGTGATATAATCACATCAACAATCAAATATTTTGATAGAGGTTGCAAATCTTTAGAATCTATAAGTAGAAGACATTCAGTGACTTATAGAAGGCGAAAATTTGCCGAATATTATGTGTAGGTATATACATAATATGGGGGTATGGCGAAGAACCATATCACTGTTTACGTTATGTAAGAGCGCTATCTACTTTTCATTTTCTATGTCAGTAGGCTTGTGCTTTTGCTGGCATTTTTTAGTTGGAGGATATAGAATGAAAAAATTACGATTGGGCTTTCTTTGCTTATTTGTGCTTGCAATGCTAGTAGGATGTCAAGAACAGAAAGCACGAGTAAACGATGAACATACATTTGTTGTTGGAATGGAGTGTAACTATACACCATTTAACTGGCAAACAATGGACGCTACTGATACTTCTGTATCAATTGGTGGTGCGGGATATTGTGATGGGTATGATGTAATGATTGCCCAAAATATTGCTGATAAGCTAGGTCAGGAAATTGAAATTAAAAAACTTTCATGGGAAGGGTTGCTACCTGCATTAGAGTCTGGTGAAATTGATGCAATTATTGCGGGTATGACAGCAGATGAAACTAGAGAAAAAGGAATTGATTTTACAACACCATACTATGAATCAGAAATGGTAATGATTACTCGTGCTGATGGGGAAGAAGCTAGTTATGATGATATTCAACAATTTGGTGGAAAGAACATCATTGGTCAAAAAAGCACAAACTACGATACCGTCATTGATCAAATAGAAAACGTACAACATGCTACACCAAAAGCGACATATCCTGAGATGGTTGTTGCTTTGCAAAAACATGAAGTGGATGGAATTACAGCAGAACTTCCAGTTGCGCAAGGAGTAGTGGCATCAAATCCGGATTTAACGATTGTGCACTTTGCAGAAGATAAAGGATTTGATATTGATACAAGTGTTTCCATTGGACTAAAAGAAGGAAGTCGTGGAACAGAGTTTTATGAAAAAGTTCAAAAGGCTCTCGATGAAATTAGTGATGAACAGCGTGTTGGATACATGGAATCCGCACGTAAAAATCAACCAGAAACAGGTGAACCAACAGATGGTGTTGCTGTTAAAGACCAAGGGTTCTTCGCGAAAGTAACAAATATCGCAAAAGAGTATTGGCCATTATTTGCTTATGGTGTACAAATAACGTTGATTTTAGCCTTTGTAGGTACTTTATTTGGATTACTTATTGGACTACTACTTGGAACATTACGTAGCTTTACAGTTGAAGAAAGTGATTCCTTGCCTGTAAAAATATGTAAAAAGATTAGTCATGCATTTGTTGGATTCTATGTTTGGGTGCTTCGTGGTACGCCAATGATGGTTCAAGCATTCTTCCTATACTATTTACTAAAACCAATCCTACAATGGACACCATTAACAGCTGGTATGATTATTATTTCTGTAAATACAGGAGCATACATGGCAGAAATCATTCGTTCAGGGATTCAATCAATTGATAAAGGACAAACAGAAGGTGCACGTAGTATTGGAATGACAAATCTACAAACAATGATGTTTATCATTTTACCGCAAGCGATTAAAAATCAATTACCTTCAATTGGAAATCAATTAATTGTAAATATTAAAGATAGTAGTATGTTAAATGTAATTGGGGTCGTTGATTTATACTTCCAATCAACAAGTGTTGCTGGTTCAGTATATCAATTCTCAGAAACATTCTTTGTTACTAGTTTGGTCTACTTATTCCTTACAACGATTGCTACGGTGATTTTAAATCTAATTGAAAAACGTATGGGACATCCAAAAACGTTAGAAAGAGGAGTGTAATATGGATACTACAATTATTAAGGTTGAACATTTAAAGAAATCGTTTGGTAAACAAGAAGTCTTAAAAGATGTAAATTTCCATATTGATAAAGGGGAAGTCATCAGTATTCTTGGATCCAGTGGAAGTGGGAAAAGTACACTACTTCGTTGTATTAACTTACTAGAAAACCCTGATGGAGGATGTATTTACTTCCATGATAAAGATGTGAAAAGTCTAGAGTTAAACCAATATCGTTCAAAAGTTGGGATGGTATTTCAGAGTTTTAACTTATTCGATAACATGAATGTTTTAGAAAACTGTATGATTGGACAAATCAAGGTTTTAAAAAGAAACAAACAAGAAGCGAAAGAAAAAGCGATGTTGTATTTAGAAAAAGTTGGTATGAGTGACTTTGCTTCTAAGCCTAGTACGCAACTATCTGGAGGACAGAAACAACGTGTCGCAATCGCTCGTGCATTATGTATGGATCCAGAAGTATTGCTGTTTGATGAACCAACCAGTGCACTTGACCCAGAAATGGTAGAAGAAGTACTAAAGGTTATTCAAGACCTAGCAAAGGAAGGTCTAACAATGGCAATTGTTACACACGAAATGCAGTTTGCTAAAGATGTAAGTAAACGAATCATCTTTATGGATCAAGGAGTCATCGTAGAAGAAGGAACTCCTGAGGAAGTGTTTGAACATACAAAACATGATCGAACAAAAGCATTTTTACATCGATTTAAACAATAATAGAAATTAGATTTAATTAAAAGATTTGAAAGAGTGAAGCTCATGCTTATGTGTGGGCTTTTTTTATGTTTATGCTTATAATAAATAGAGATAGGAGAAGTGAATGAAAAAGAAATTAACATTGTTTGGCTTTTTTACTTTGACCGCATCCATGTTGATGTCTGCAGATGAATATCCAGCTTTTGCCCAATCTGGAATGGTTGCTGTTATTTTTCTAGTAGCGGCAGCTTTTGTTTGGTTCTTGCCTGTTGCATTATGTTCTGCGGAAATGGCGACCATCGATGGCTGGGAAGAAGGTGGGGTTTTTACTTGGATTAAAAATGCATTAAATGAAAGAATGGGATTTGTTGCTGTATGCATGCAGTGGCTTCAAAATACCATCAACTTTATTACGATGCTTTACTTTATTATTGGAGCATTATCATTTGCCTTAGACATGCCTGTTTTAAATACGAATCCAGTATTAAAATATATAATATTCTTACTGATATTTTGGGTGTTAACATTTTCTCAACTTGGGGGAATTTCAAAAACAGATGTCATTGTTAAAGTTTGTTTTATCGGAGGAATTATTATTCCTTCAGTTATATTTTTAGTTCTAGCAGTTACATACTTGGTACAAGGGCATCCATCACAAATCGATTTGTCGCTAGTTACGAGCATTGAAAATATTGAACATTCATTTTCAATTAGTAGCTTTGTGCCATTTATTTTAGCTTTTGCTGGAATTGAAGCTAGTGCAAGTTATGCAAGCAATATGAAAAATCCAAAACGCGATTATCCAATTGCGATTCTAGCATTAGTTTTCTTTGCAGTTGCTCTAGATGCGTTAGGAGGATTAGCTGTAGGTATTGTTGTACCTGCAAGTGAATTATCCTTAAATAGTGGAGTATTACAGGCAATTCAAATTGCAGTAGAGCAAGTGATTCCAAGTTTGTCATTTTTGATACGAATTATTGCATTATTGCTAGTTCTAGGAATGGTTGGAGAAGTTAGCTCGTGGGTCGTTGGACCTGTTCGAACATTGTATGCTGTTGCGCAAGACCAACTATTGCCTCCATATTTTAAAAAGGTTAATAAAAATGGAGTACCGGTTCGACTTGTAATGCTGCAAGGAGGAATTGTAAGTGTTGTAGGTGCAATTCTTACATTACTGTTTGGTGGAAATAATGGTGCATTTAAAATTGCCATGTCATTAACTGTTATGATGTATATGGTGACATACATTTTGTTGTTTGTAAGTTACTTGCGTATTATCTTTACCAAAAGAGGAGTACATCGTGACTTTCAAATTCATGGTGGCAAATATATGAAATTGCTAGTTGGTGGTGTTGGTTTAGCATCAACAATTGTTGTATTTATTGCTACTTTCGTACCAAGTGCTGATGTGCTTGCCTTAATGAGTGCGAAACAATATGTCATGATCACTACTGGAATGTTTCTTGTTGTGTTAAGTTTGGTTCTTATTTCGTATCAACACGAAAGCAAACGTGTTGCAAATACGAAGAAAATGACGCGAAAGTTAAAACATTATGAAATAAATAAATGGATCTTTCCAAAAGCGAGAAGTATTCATCACGTCAAAAAAATCTAGTCGATGAGAACTAGATTTTTTTTACAAATTCACTTTTTAGCTTCATGATACCAAAACCATCAATGCGACATTCAATGTTGTGTCCATCATTAGCATCGATTAAACGAATGTTTTTTGCTTTGGTTCCCACTTTTAATGCTGAGGAACTTCCTTTTACTTTTAAGTCTTTAATAATACTGATAGAATCACCAGCTTGCAGTATGTTTCCATTTGCATCTTTGACTTCGTTTTGACTTGCTAGCAGGTCGGTATCAGTTTGTGTCCATTCATTGCCACACATTGGGCAAACAAACAGTCCACGGTCCTCATACGTGTAATTCTCATTACAGTTAGGACATGCAGGTATATCGGCCATGTTTTTTCTCCTTTTATCGTTGAAAGTATATCATATAAATAAGGAAACACCTATATATAAACGACTATTTCTTTAGTATGTTATATGTTTACATATATGATAACTTGTTTAAAAAGATATGTTTCATCGCTAGCTTGCTATGGTACACTTCTTCTTGTATGAAATTCGGGAGGAACTATGTTTAACGATGGAATTGAAGCAGTAAGCAAAACTGCAAAAAAGAAAGCGAAACTATTATCCGTAAATCCAGCTGGATACATGGTGTCAAGTATGATTGCAGGAATGTTTGTTGGGTTTGCTGTTTTATTATCTTATACAGTTGGTGGACAACTTGCAGGTTCTGCTTTTACTAAACCAATGATGGGTGCATCCTTTGGAATTGCACTAAGCTTAGTAACAATGGCGGGTGGTGAACTATTTACTGGAAATGTGTTAGCGATGGTGATTGGGTGGATACAAAAAACTGTCACAACAAAACAAGTGATTAAAGTGCTCGTAGCTAGTTTCATTGGTAATTGGATTGGTTCAATTATTCTTGCATTCTTATTTGTTGGTACTGGATTAGATACTGGACCGGTTGGTGAATTCATGGCACATGGGGCGATGGATAAAATGCATGGTTCTGCTGTTGAATTACTTTGTAAGGCAATTTTATGTAATACGCTTGTATGTCTAGGTATGTGGTGTTACTACAAGATGAAAAGTGAAAGTGGTAAACTAATTATGTTGTTTTGGTGTTTATATGCCTTTATAACAATGGGTTTTCAACACTGTGTAGCTAATATGACACTGCTAAGTGTATCTTTAATTCATCCTGTTGACGTTCTTGTAAATATCGAAGGATACTTTTATAACATTGGAATTGTAACGATTGGAAATATAATAGGAGCAATTGTATTTGTGGCTTTACCATATTCATTAATTGCGATGAGAAACATTGAAAGTGAGTAAATATGCCAATGTCATTAAGTTAAGGATTGCACTAAACGTATAACCAGTTGAATAAAAATGGTTATACGTTTTCTTTTTCAGATATTCATAACGTTGTTG
>NZ_JARXXJ010000030.1:0-17101 GCF_029893935.1 Breznakia sp. PFB1-19 | reverse complement strand
AATGAATACTTATTTTTTCTTCCCATAATAAAACCCCCTTAGGTTAAAAGTGCTTTATTTATTTGCACTGTCTACCTAAGGGGGATAATATCATACTTTACGTGCTTTCTTTCTCTTTATTTTTAAGTGTACTAATCAATTGCGTCATTGTGCCCATAGGACAATAAACACACCAAGAGCGCGGTTTAAATATAATCATTGTAACAACACCTAATACGGTTGAAGTTAACATGATGCTATAAAAACCAAACGCAAATTGTGCTATTGCTGGATCCACCATACTTGTGTTCGTCCACTCCCAAGGTAATTTTATACTCCACAATAGTGTAATTGTTTGTTTTAACGGAGCTCCAGAATATACTAGATATGTGTTCCATAACATGAGCAAAAACATTATTAAAAAAAAGATAAGAAATCCATATCTAAATACTTTCTTTCGTAAATATTTAGGTGATAGTAATTGCTGCGAGAATTCATATTTTCTCCCAAGAATTTCTAACATTTGTCCTCGCCCACAATATGTATTGCAATAAGCCTTATTCCCTTTCGATAACGATACTACTAACGGAATAAAAAAACAGATGAGTCCCAGCCATGCAAATAAGATGTTTATGAAACCTAATACAAGATATATAACAGAAACTATCCATAAGTATTCATTCCATTTTCTCTTCATACTGATACCTCAGTTCTTAATACCATTTTTATTACATCTGCAGGACAAGCACGTTCACACCTTCCACAACCGATGCATTTCTTACTTGTAACATTTGCGTACATTCCATATGCAATCTCAATTGCACCGACCGGACAATATGTCACACAATTCCCACATGCTACACAATCATTTGTAACTACCGCTTCTCTTCGCCCTACCATATAGTTCGAACCTTTTGTATTTTCTTAAACATACAACCCCTCCAATATACCCCTACGGGTATATTAACTTTATTATATACACAGAAATTTGTCGTGTATTTTGACCATACAATTGTTAATTGTATTTTTATATCCAACCATTTGCCAAGTATCCTTGGTATATGATATATTATAGTTGCAAAGCATACTTGGCAAAAGGAGAAGTCTTATGAAACGAGAAGATATACTATCAAAAGCACAAAAGTCAAAAGATGACGAATATCAAAACTATATTGAAGGTGCTGCTATTAAACGTATCGTATTTATTGGCGTATTAGGAATCTATATTGCATGTAGTCTAGTAGAACTAATTACTGGGGATAAATTTATGATCTCTTTTAGGGAGTATCGTGTATCGCTTTCTATTGTATGGGCATTTTTTGCGGTTATATTCTTTACCTTTTACTATGGATATTTTTACATCCATTTAAAAACCAAACGATATTTATACTATTGTATATTTGGTATCGTGATTCTTCTTATTGGGACTTTACGTTGGACATTATTCTAATGGAAGAATTACAACTACAAAACCGTTTAAGTCAGAAACGAAGTGAATTAAAGCTTTCCCAACAAGCATTAGCTGATTTAGTTGGAGTTTCACGAAACACAATCAGTTCTATTGAAACATTACAATATACCCCCAGTGCAAAACTTGCATTACTTATTGCCATTGCTTTACATTGTACATTTGAAGATATATTTTATTTTGAATAGCATATAAAAACTCAGCCGAAGCTGAGTTTTTTAGAATGTATTTGCGAATTTCTTTGCTTGCTCTACTGATGTATGAATTGCATCAGTTAATGCATCACCAAGAAGAACATTTGTGTTTTCACATGCAATCGTTTCAATGTCTTTAATACCCATGAAACCTAACACCGTTTTTAGATAACGTTCACCCATCTCAATACTTGCCATTTGTGGAGTTGTATAATCCCCACCACGCGCGACTAAGTATACAGCTTTCTTGTTATCTAATAATCCAACAGGTCCGGTTGCTGTGTATTTAAACGAAATACCAACAAACATTACATAATCGATATATGCTTTTAGAATTGCTGGAATTGATAAATTCCATAATGGTGCTGCAATAATGTATTTGTCAGCTTCAGCAAATTGCTTTGCACGCTCACGAATATCAAAATCTTTTCCACCGAACATATTTCCTAAGTCTTCCCCACTTAGAAAACGAATGTCTTCGTTATATAAATCAATCGTAGTGATTTCATCCTCTGGATGTTCTTTTTTATACGTATCAACAAATGCCTCAGACATTTGGAACGTCACAGATTGATCTACTGGTTTTGGGTTTGCTTTAATGTATAGTACTTTTGCCATTTTATATCTCCTTTTCCTTATAATAATATAAGTATTCCTATACTATATTCTTATCATAGAATCAGAAAAGAAGCACACAAAGTGCTCATTAAAAGCGAATTTCAGTCTATTGGATTCGTTTAAATGCATTATATTCTTTTGTATCAAGTGGAGCTGTTTGAAAATACATTTTTATTCCATAATTTTGAATTGTTTGGATACGTTTTAAATCCTCTTCATTATAGTAATCAGATAGCTTTTTAATTACAATACGACTTGCTGGTGAGGGTAGTTGTATTTCTTTTGGTTTGAATCCAAGTTTCACTGCTTCTTCCGCTGTAGCTAAATCTTTGAAGATGACCATGATCTTTCTTGTACTAAACGATTCTTCTTCCATAAACTCCATCAATTGTTTCACATTGAAGATTTTCAATGATATGGATTTTGGTAAGCACAAACGCATAACACTCTCGATAAATGGATCATTGTTATATGTTGGATCTACGACAATCGTATAATTCACACTAACAAATTGATTCCAATTTAATGCAACAGTTGAATGTAGTAATCGATTGTCAATTCTTACTAATTTAATTAAAGTATTCATACTAATCACCCACTAATCTTTGTTTCTCATTTTCTTGCATCGCATATGCAATAAACGAAAACAATGCCTTCCCTTGAAAACTTCCGCGAATATCAATATTAAAAATCTCTTCATATCGTTTAATCTTATAAATTAAAGTATTCTTATGTAAATATAAATCTTGTGCAGTTTGCGTTATGTTGTAGTCATTTAAAAGCAACTGTTTAGAAACTTGAAGCAATTCATCGACATCAAAACCTTTTGCGGCACGTTTGTAATAGTCAAATATTGAAAGTATGTCAGATGATTCAATACTTGATATGTAGTAATTAAAAAGCAAGTCCATAAAAAATACTGGTTTATTTATTTCCAGATAATTATTTCTTTCTAACCACAAACAATTGTTATAGCTCGTTACGTAATTGACCAAGCGATTTTGAATACTTCCAATACTAAACGCACAATTTTGTAATCCCCATTCTTTCAAACTCTCTACATATTCAACAAGATACTCTTTTGTACTTTCCATACAATCTGTAACTGGAATATCTTTGAAGATAAGTAAGTTATGCTTATCAAGTAATGAATAAAACATCTGCTTACTATCTAATCGTAGCTTTATACCCTTAATTTCATCTATATCAAATCCGTTTGCATTTGTAATATGCAAAGCAACTCGAGGTGTATCTTTGTTTACCCCCATGTCTTTGACAAGACTCAACACATGGTTTGGTTCAATATTTTCTTCTAGAAGCGCTTTGACCAACTTGTCATCTTTCGTAAGCTTCCTTTTCAGTGTTTTCTCATTTACTTCATACATAATCCGTGTCTTAAGAGAATCAAGTAATAGATTACTTATCATTGGTAAACTTGGGTCATCTCCATTAACCCATAAGTATCCATAATGCATATTTTTAACTTCTATCACATAAAAAGTATCATTGTATCTTGGCTTATTAATATCAAAGGTGATTCCAACAAATTCATCTTTACTACAAGATACGACTTCTCCTTCATCTGATAATAACCCAATTGTGTATTTTGGATTCTCTTGGACAACTGATATGAACTCTTTAAAAATCGTGTTAAGTAACATATAGTAATCCTTCTTTCATCTTTTTTATCATATCATTGTCAATGTCTACCAACAAGATTTATTACAATGCACAAAAAGTCCATTGAATGGACAATTTGTTTTAGATCAAGTTGTAGTACATAAGCATATTTTTGATTTCAGTATCCACAGTTTCTGATAATTCTTGTACAGGTTTTCTTGCTGGACCAACTGGTGCAACATCTGCAAGTTCCATTGCACGTTTAATAACCGATGGTACAGTTCCATACTTTAAAATCTTACGTATTTCTTCAATATCATCCTGATATTTTTGTGCTTGCTTGTAGTCTTTTTGTTTGAGCGCTTTGTCCAAATTAACTACAACATCCGTAATCACATTACTCGTTCCTGCAACTGCTCCGCTAGCTCCGTGTGTATATCCAAACGATATTTTTGAATCACTACCCATCAATACTTCAAAGTCTTTATCTTTTGCGATTTCTAGATATGCAAGAACATTTTCTTCATTTCCGCTACTATCTTTTATCGCTTTGATGTTCTCAATTTCAGCAAGACGTTTCACTAAATCTTTTGATAGATTAATTCCTGTAGCCTTCGGAATATTGTATAGAACAATTGGCAGTTTTACGCTTTGTGCAATATCGTTGTAGTATGTGTATAATTCCTCTTCTGTTGGTGCTAGAAAATACGGAGTGATAACACTTAATGCATCTACACCAGCTTTTTCCATCTCTTTGGACAAATGTAATGCTTCTTGTGTGGAACAAGAACCTGTTCCGGCATATACAGGAACTCGTTTATTTACAACTTCAACAACAAACTTGGCAAACTCGATTTTCTCCTGCGGTGAGATAACATGAAATTCTCCATTACTTCCAAGGATAAATATTCCATTTACACCTTTGTGAATCAGATGTTCAATTAGTTGTTTTGTTGCTTCATAATTAATTGATTCCTCTTCATCCCGATGAAAGGGTGTCACAATCGGTGTGATGACTCCTGTAAACATTACATTTCCTCCAATCTTGCATTGCTGTGTACTGCACTTTCTTTTAGTGTCTCAATTGCTTGAGCGACAAGTAACTTGCTATCACTAACATCTTCAATAGATTGACATTTTAAACTTAGATCTATCAACATTGGTAAATTCACACCGGTGATTACTTCGTATTGATATTTTCTTGACAGTACAGTTAATACGTTACATGGTGTTCCACCAAATAAATCAACAAGCGCAATTGTTGGTCCTTCAAATGATGCAAGTTTTTGATCTGCTTCATTCATAAAATCTTCAAATGACATTTCTGGTAAAAGTGATACACAAGAAATATTTTCCATTTTGCCAACTATCATTTCTGCTGATTGTATCAACTCTTTACCAAATTTCCCATGTGTTCCAATTAGAATATTCACTACTGTACCTCCTCATTTTTATTCATGTTGCGAATACTTTCTCCTAAACTTCCTCCTGGATGCCATAGTAAGTATTCTTCATACGTTAATTTCTTTGCTTCTTGTAGTACGATGCTAAGACACTGAAGTACTACAATTTCAGAAATTATAGATGCTCTAGGTGGTTTATTTAGTGAATCTCCTTCTTGATCCACATGCGCTAGTAAACACACTTCACTGTTTTGTGCTAACCATGAAGATGAATTTCCTGTACAACTAATCACATGCGCTTTATTTTTGTGCAACGTGTTAACGGTTGCTTTTAATTCTGCAGTTTCTCCGCTATTTGAAATCGCAATAACGACATCTCCAGCCTTTACTTGTCCACTAGATCCATGTACTGCTTCTGTTCCATCAAGTACATATGCGCTTGTACCAATACTTGATAAGAGTGAGGCTATATATCCTGCCACATATGATGGTTTTCCAATACCACATACATGCACTCTTCCATTTTGTTTCTCACACTCCATAATCAAAGAAGAAGCACTTTTTAAAGCGTCCATATCAACTTGCTTAAGATTTTCTTCGAGTTCTTGTGAAAGTGTGATGATATATTTTTGAACGGACTCCATCTTTATGACCTCCGTTGAATATTTTCTAACATGAAATCGGTTGTCATTTTACATGTACGTGTTTCAGCTTCTACAGTTCTTGAAGCTGTGTGTGGTGTTAATAGGAAGTTATCCAATTTCAATAAAGGTTCATGTACATTTGGTGGTTCTACAGAGAACACATCAAAACATGCACTACGTATTTCTTTATGAATAAGAGCTTCATAGAGTGCTTCTTCATCCACAACTCCACCACGTGCTGCATTTAATAAACAAGCAGATGTTTTCATCATCTTAAATTCTCTAGTTGAAATCGAATGTCTTGTTTCTGGTAGTAATGGAATATGTAAAGATACATAATCACATGTAGATAAAATCGTATCGCGTTCTACTTCTTTTACCTGATAGTTTTCTTTATCTTCTTTAGAAATTCCAACCACATCATTTGCATAAACTTCCATACCTAAACCATTGGCAATTCTTGCTAGATGTTTTCCAATCATTCCAAAACCAATGATCCCAAGTTTTTTTTCTTGGATTTCATATCCAGTTGGTTTATTCCATTTTCCTTGTTTCACTTCATGTACACTTGTATATAAGTTTTTTGCATCCATAAACATCATCGCAACAACATGTTCTGCTACAGATAATGAATTGGATCCTACAGTTCTACCTACTGCGATTTTTTTCTCTTTTGTATAATCTAAATCTATATTATCTACTCCAACTCCAAACTTACAGATTGCCTGTAAGTCTGGAAGTTGTTGGAGTACTTCTTTTGATAAATCATCTACACCTACGATAATTCCTTTTGCATCTTTTGCAAGTTCTAATAACTCACTTGTTGTATATGCCACTCCTGTATCGTTGTAGATAACTTTAAACCCTTTGGATTCTAAACGTGCAACGTCTGCTAAACCATATGTAGCAAATCCTCTTGGTGTAATTAATACCTTCATTTTGCCCCCCGAAATGTATTACTTTATATAATTTGTAAGAATGTTAATGCAATTGCTAGTACCATTGTAAATACGATAATTCGTAAGTATTTTGGACCTCGTTTTACAATATATAAATACATCCCCATAACAACACAGAATGGCAGTAAATTAGGAAGCATTCCATCTAAAATATCTTGTAATGCAACTGTAGTTCCTGAACTATCAAAACTTAATACCGTTTGCACTTTAACAAACGATGCAGATAAACATCCAATCATAAATAATCCAAGAATACTTGCTGTATCAATAATTTTCTTGATTTTACCTGAATGTAAGATTTCTAATACAGAGTTCTTTCCAAGTTTATATCCTTTTTGGAATAAGAACCAAGACCATCCATATGACCATGCAAGGTAAATAATTCCTGGAATAAATGCAGCAATTACATTTCCTTCTAATGCCATTGGCACAAAAATCGCTAATGGAATTGTTGCGACAATCCCTTGGTCAACACTGTCTCCAATTCCAGCTAGTGGACCCATCAAACCAATCTTTAATGATTGAATCATCTCTGGATTGATTTCTTCATTTCCTAAAGCACGCTGTTCTTCTAATGAAATTGTAATCCCGTGGATAATGCTTCCCCAGTCACAATTTGTATTAAACATTGACGTATGACGACGAAATGCTTCTTTCATTTCATCTGGATCATCTTTATAGATTTTTTGAAGAATTGTATTTAATGAATATCCAAATGCAAGTGCTTGCATTCTATCAAAACTTACTGGTACTTCAACTGCACGACACCATTTCCACCATGCTTTTCGTAAGTCTTTTTTTGTTACAACAGATTGTTGTTCTTGTGTTTTTACTGCTTCACTCATATTATGCTCCCTCCTCAGCATTTTGCTTATAGATTGACGAAATCAAGGCTAGACATAATCCAATGACTGCACCTGTTAACATTGAGAATCCCATAATTGAGTATAAGAAGAATCCCAATACAAAGAATGGTAAGTATTGTGTTTTTCCCATAACTACAAGTGTTAATGCAAATCCAAGTGCAGGTAACATCGCTCCGGCATTTCCTAAACCATTCATTAGCCATTCAGGAATCACTGCTAGAAATGCTTCTACAACTTGTGGTCCAAATAATGTAGCCACAAATACTGGTGTAAAGTATAAAACTCCATTTGTTAACCAAGGCAATAGAAATGAGAATTTAGAAAGTTTGTCGTACTCACCTTTTTCTACAAACTCATCTGCTTTCGTGTTATAAAATGCGTTAATTGTTCTACGTACGTTATTAATTAATACTCCTAACACTCCAAATGGAACTGCTAGAGCAACAGCTGCTGCAGGATCTAATCCATTTACAATCGCTGCTGGAATTGCTAAACATGCTGCTAAGGCTTGATCACTTGGAATATTTCCTCCTGCTTCAATTCCTCCCATGTACATTAATTGAATTGTTGCACCATACATAAGACCAGTTTGTACATCTCCATAAACTAAACCAATCATTACACCTAATACAACTGGTTTACGGAATGCAAACGAGAAGTAATATTGTGCACGTCCCATTGAAATCCAATAAAGTAAACCTACTAAAATTGCTTGAATTACCATAATATAATTCGCCCCCTTCTTTTTATAATTTGGCTACGGCTTTTTGTAGCGTTTCAGACGGATAGTCTGGTGTTGTTTGGAAATAAATTTCCATCCCTCTTTTCTCTAAACCCAACAAGATATCTGCATCTGCTTGATCAAGTGTGATCGCATTGTTTACTGCTTTTCTTCCAGGGCCACCTCCTAACCCTCCGATTTGTACCTTGTCTAATTTAAATCCTTTGTTCACGGCATTCTCTAATTCTTGAATCCCCTTGAATAATACCATAACTCGGTTGTTCTCCAATTCTCCATTTTCTTGGATTTTCACCGCATCTTCTACTGATACAATACGGATTTTTACACCTTTTGGTGCAGCCATCTTAAATACTTCTTGCATAAATTCATCTTTGCTTAATGCTGTATCAATTGTGAAGATCTCGTTGATTTGGCATTGTGTTAACCATCTTGTAATTACCTGCCCATGAATCAAACGAAAATCTACTCTTGTAAGTTCTATACTCATCTATATCTCCTCTCTGCTTGTACTCACATTCTACTGTAAACGCTTACAATAAGATATGTGATGCAAGACCAAAAATCACTTCGTTTTTTTGTTTATTGAACTAAATTATATTTTCTTCGCTCTTGTCTCATCAATGATTCTACGAATTTCCTGTGCATTTTTCTTAATATCATCAGATGTTCCATTTGTTAATAAACCACCAAATCCACAAACATCTACATCATTAGCGATCCATGATGCTAGATTCTCCAAGTTAATTCCACCACTTGCAAGTATTGGCATATCTGGAATTGGCGTTTTAAATACTTTCACTAGTTTTGGACCATAAAAGTCGGAAATTGGAAATGCTTTAATAAAGGCTGCTCCAAAAGTTAATGCTTCTACTGCTTCGGTAATTGATGTGCATCCTGGAGCATATGGGATTTGGTATCGGTTGCACATTTTTGCTACGCTTTCGTTATAGTTTGGTGCAATAATAAACTCTGCTCCATGTAAAATTGCATGTCTTGCAGTTTCTTCATCGAGCACAGTTCCGGCACCAACACAAAGTTGCTCTCCATAAATTTCCTTAAGTTGTTGAATAATTTCTCCCGCATTGGGTAAGGTATAACTCATCTCCATAACAGGAACTCCACCATCGATACATCCTTTCGCAATCTCTGAAGCTCTCGTAATTGTTTCTGCTCTTACAATCGCAAGTGCTCCTACTTCATATAATCGTTTTGTTGTTGTAATTTTCTTCATATTTCACCTCGTATACTTTCATTTTAGTAGGATTCGCATTTGATACAATTGTTCAAGCAACCAAGAAAAGATTCCTTTTGTTGGTAGTTCGTACAAATACATTGCACAACGTAAAATGAATTTTTCTTTAAGATATAAAAAAAGGACAACCCGAAGGTCATCCAATGTATTTATTCTGAACGTAAAGCATCTTTTTGTCTTGATGCTTTGGCATATGGTCTAGCTGTATCGATAAATAGATATTTTACATAGCGTATAATTACATACCCAACAATGATAATAGCCCATACCATTTCAACTTTCGATAATATAGAAAGAAGGTCATTTTGTAAAAGGTCGGCAGCTTTTCCACAAGCAACTGCACTAATAACAAATGGGAAGGTCATTGCTGCATAGGAAGGGAAAAATTGTAGTCTTAACAATTTTGGCATTTGTAGCATAATAAATCCCCACATAAATGTCGCTAATACGATAAGGAAATATACAATCCATGTTTGTGGATTACTTTCACATGATAAGTATCCAGCTAATGTAAGTGATGCTGGAGCTGCATAAATACATAGTAATGGTTGTTCTCCATCAATGGTTACTGCATATTTGATATAACGATATGTTACATATGGAAGCAACATTATATATGTGACAAATCCAAACCAGAAGATGATAACTCCAAAACTTTGCATCTCGAAAGCTGGTGCTGTAACACTCGCTACAACAATTCCAACAATTGGTACGAAGTAAGTAGCAAATACTTTATCCCATACGGGTTTTATCACGAAACGTAACGTAAAATAGATCATTAACACAAAGTGTAAGATAATTGCGATGATCCAAATATATCGTGCTACTTCTCCAATAAATGGTTTAAAGTATGTACACATAACCATCAACCCCATCGTAAAGGTTGTTGATACACTGGCAATGACTGGATTTGCTAGATCCTCTTTGATCATCTTTGGATACATGATGAACTTAATTAAGCATAATACCAATAGAAATCCTGCGATGATTCCACAGATGGTATGATAGATTTCATTATATGGTTGCAACAAATTTCCTAATGAGGATGTTGCTAGCATAACTCCAGCTAAAGGAACTGGAATTTTTTGAATAATTGATTTTAACATGACTTCTCCTTCACATAATAAAAGCATGATACCACAGCACCATGCTTTTTAAAAATAACAATTACTAATAGCTTGATAAGTTTACATAATAGCTTTCTACACTACTTTTAACAATAACGCTCCAGGTTTCACTGGTTCTACTTGCATAAAGAAGTCCTTTAAATATGCATTGATTATTGTATAGAGTTCATTTACATCATGAGCTTCTCCATCTTGTTTGAGTTCTACAAACTCAGCACCACAAGCTCCAACACTATGTAGAGAATATGCAATTCCTTTTTCTTTTAGTAATTTATTGATTTCAAATATTTTATTAACATCCACAATCTTTGCCATATGTTTCTCCTAAATCTGGAAAGTACACTTTACTTTCCTTTTTCACATCTCCTTCAACTAAGGATTTTACAATTACACTTCTTTGACTTAATTCTGCAACTTCACCGCTTTCGGTAAGTACCCAAATATTCGAACCACTTTCTTTTGCATATGGTGAATATGGGGATTGCGACATCGTATCCATGTAACAGTAATAACTTGGATCATATCCTACAAGTCGAACCCTTGCTTCCATTTGTTTATATTCATCATCATTCATGATTGTTTCATATTCAAACAAGCGTCGGTTGAGTAAACGTCTAGCAAGATCAGCAATCACTTCATCATCTGATTTTGTCAGTCTAGCAATTCCATAAAATGCTGCATTTTCATCTAAATCAAAATGATCACAAATACTTGGGTGATCTCCTAAAAAAGGAACAAACATTTGTAGTTCTTCAACCATAGGATCCCCATTTCCATATAAATAACGCATGCGTTTAAATAAACTACTCAATACAATTTCATACGAACGACAGACTGGATGATAATACACTTGCCAGTACATGTGGTATCTAGCCATAATGTAGTTTTCTACACTATGAATTCCACTTTCTTTTACAACAAGTTTATCGTCTTTTACCCGAATGGTTCGTAGAATTCTTTCTAAATCAAACGCTCCATAACTCGTTCCTGTAAAATATGCATCACGTAGTAAATAATCCATACGATCTGCATCCAGTTGTCCAGAAACAATTTGATTTAATATTGGATTTTTATGTTGATAGCGAATTACACTTGCTACCTCTAGAGCAAGTTCTTCATCATAGGAGCATAGAATACGATTGACATCACTATTTCCTACGATAATATCATACGAAAAACGTTCGTGTGGAATTGGACAAATGTGTTCAAAGGCATGTGAGAACGGTAAATGCCCAACATCATGCAACAATGCTGCAATCATAACGACCACTTTTTCTCTTTCGGTTAATTTCATTTGTAAGTCGTGTACTTCATGTACCATTCGTCTTACGATTTCATAAACACCAAGCGAATGTGAAAAGCGTGAATGTTCTGCATTATGATACACTTGAAAATCTCCACCAAGTTGGCGAATCCGACGCAGTCTTTGAAATTCTTTACTGTCAATTAATTCCCAGATGATTTGTAAGTCGACATGAATGTATCCATGGATTACATCACGTAGAACCTTTGTTTCTCTTGTTTTTTCTAGCATATGAAACCCTCTTCTTACTAAGAGTATATCACGGAATGAAAACATTTGTGGTATGATGATAGTATCAAAATGAAGGAGCTATGAACTATGAAAATCGGAACCATTGGTAGAGGAGCAATCGTCGACCGCTTTATTAAAGCAATATCCATGACAGACAATGTCGAACTTGTTGCTGTATACTCTCGAAAACGTGATGATGCAAAAGCATACGCAGCACAACATCAAGTAGATGCATACTATGATTCAATTGATGCAATGTTAGCAGATGATACTGTAGATACTGTATATGTAGCAAGTCCAAACTCATTGCATTACGAACAAAGTCTTCAAGCATTACACGCAAAAAAGAATGTCATTTGTGAGAAACCATTCACAAGTACACTTGCAGAAACGGAGCACTTAATCGCAGTCGCAAAAGCAAATAACGTATTCTTATTTGAAGCAATTACAACCATTCACTTACCAAATTATGAGGTGGTAAGAAATCAGTTACCAAACCTTGGGAATATGAAAATGGCAACATTGAACTTCTCACAATATTCATCACGTTATGATAAATATAAAGATCAAATTGTTACTAACGCATTTGATCCTAACTTCTCAGGTGGAGCCCTAATGGATATTAACATTTATAATATTCACTTTGTAATGGGATTATTTGGAAAACCAGAAAGTTACACATACTATCCAAATATCGGATTCAATGGAATCGATACAAGTGGTACATTAATCATGCGTTATGATACGTTTACGGTAAACTGTATTGGATGTAAGGACTGTAGCAGTGATTACTTTACCTTATTACAAGGAGACAATGGAAGCATTAAAGTTAGCGGAGGAAGTACAGGTGTATGTCCAATCGTTGAAAAGGTTCCTTTAAAAGGTGATCAAATCGATGTAGCTAATGCACAAGACAATCCAAACTGCATTGGTGTAAATCAACACTTCCACATGGCTTATGAAGTAGATAACTTCCAAAAAATCATTGAAGCAAATGATTTTGAAGCCTGCTACAAACTATTAGATCATACACGTGATGTTATGGATGTCGTATATCATGCACGACTTGCAGCAGGAATTACATTCCCTGCAGATAAAGACTAGAAAAAAAGCATTTGCAAATTACGCAAATGCTTTTTCATTTTCTTCTAAGTAATATGTTGGCATTTCAAATGAAGTATCATCGCTTTCTTCATTTTGATTTGTACTTTCACTTACTTTTAATTCTGGGATTGTGAAGTCTTCTACTTTGTCATAGTCATAACAAGTAATTGTAAATGAAGCATCTTTTACTTCAACTTCTAACCCTTCTGCGTTTTCACCAAATCCTTCTGTTAATGATTCTTTCATTACTGCTTTCATGTCTACACTAACAGATGCCAAACGGTTATCCTTTTTGTAGAATTGGTAAGTCACTGGGAATGTTTTTCCCTCGTAACCTTCCACGCTAACAAGTTCTTCAGTTGCACCTAGTACATCCATCATTTCGGCCAATGTTTTGTATTCGATACGTCCTGCAACTTGGTATGTCTCTTGTTTTTTGACTTTACCATCGTTTATCGTACGAAGTACATCCATTTTCTTTAATGTTTTAAATTCATCTTTACTAAGTGTTGCATCTGGCATTCCTGTAACTTGTGATGTCACCCAAGTATCACTTGAACCATCATTACTTGCGATCACAAATGCATCATCTTGTTTATAGGTGTAAGTCTCTAGTTCTACTTTTTGACTTTCTCCCATATAACTAATATCGATTGTCCCCTTTGCATGTGCTTTTTCTTGATCTACCAATACATCATTAGCCATATCAACTTTGATTGCCATTTCTAGGGTTTGTTCCTGATAGGTTGCCTTCACATCCATGGTGTAATTTACATCCATTTTATATGAAGTTGGTGTTTTTGCAGTTGCGGCTAAATCTAATGCTTCTACTGCTTTTTCTTCTGAACTTGCTTTGCAACCAGTTAACATCACCATACTTAGGGTTGCAACAGTTGCGATTTTTTTAAGTTTTCTCATCTATCTTCCTCGTAATCTTTCAAACTCAATACATACATTACAAGATCATGCACGGTTCCGTTTGCATCTTTGTATGCGTGTACCAACGTTCCTTCTTTTTTGAAACCAAGTTTTTCAATCACGCGTCTACTTCTTGTGTTTTCGACAAAGTGATTGATACTCACATATGGTTCTTTATCTTCTAAAAACAAGCGATCCAATACCAATCGTGCGGCTTCTGGCACATATCCATTACCCCAATAATCTTTACCAATCCAATATCCTAGATTTTTCATTGGTGCTGTACGAAGTGGATCTGGTTGAATTCCCAAACAGCCAATTAGCGTATCATCATCTTGTAAGAAGATTCCAAAATTGTTTTCGTTGATAAGAATTTTTTCTAATACTTCTTTTGATTCCTCAATCGATGCATGTGGTTTCCATCCTGCATGGATTCCAACATCTGGATGACTTGCTATTGCAAATAGTGCCTCTGCATCATCAAGTGTTAAATTTCTAAGATAAATACGTTCGCCTTTCATTAGATTTGTCCTAAACGTGCAAGCACTTTATCCTTTCCTAACAACGTCACAGTTTGCGTTAAATCTGGTCCGTGTTCTTGTGCTGTAATCGCAACACGTAACCCCATAAACAACGGTTTCCCTTTAATTCCCGTCGCTTTTTGCGTCGCTTTAATTGCAGCTTTTACGTTTTCAGCTGTCCAGTCTTCGATTGCTTCAAGTTGCTCAGCAAATCCCTTTACAACTGTTGGTGTTGTTTCCCAAGACATTACCTCTTTGCCTTGTTTGTCTAATGTATAGTCATCCTTAAAGAATAAACTAACAAGTTCAACGATTTCTTTTCCATATGACATTTGATCATGATATAAACCAATCAAGTCGTGAATCCAAGCATCGCTTTTTCCACTTAAGTCATATGCTTCTTCTAGATATGGTTTGCACATTGCAACCACTTCATCTAAATCTTTGGCTTTCATATAACGGTTATTGATCCATGTAAGTTTATTTTTATCAAACATACTTGGACTTTTACTTAAACGTTTTTCATCAAAGATTTTAATTAATTCTTCTTTAGAGAAGATTTCTTCTTCTCCTTCTGGTGACCATCCAAGTAATGCTAAGAAGTTAAACATTGCTTCAGGCAAGTATCCTTCTTCTTCGTATTGAGATACGAATTGCATAACGTTTTGATCACGTTTACTTAATTTCTTATGGTTTTCGTTAACGATAATTGTCATGTGTCCATAAAGTGGCGGTTGCCATCCTAACATATCAAATAACATCAATTGTTTTGGTGTATTTGAAATATGTTCTTCTCCACGGAATACATTGGTAATTTCCATACGGTGATCATCTACTACAACTGCAAAGTTGTATGTTGGAATCCCATTACTTTTTACAATTACCCAGTCTCCGATATCTTTTGATTCAAAGCTTACTTCACCACGAATCATATCATTGAATGTATATGTTTTTCCCTCAGGAACACGCAAGCGAATCGTATATGGACGACCTTCTTCTTCGTATTTCTTAATTGCTTCTTCACTTAAGTTACGGCAGTGTCCATTATACATTGGAGCAACACCTGCTGCTTCTTGACGTTCTTTTTCTTCTGCTAATTCTTCAGGTGTACAGTAACATCTATATGCATGTCCTTTTTCAATTAACTCTTCAACAATTTTGTCATAAATATCAAGAGCTTCCATTTGACGATATGGTCCATATTGTTCTTTTGGGTTGAATGGACTTTCGTCAGGAACAATTCCTAACCAAGCAAGGTTTTTCAGTTGAGATTCTTCTCCACCTTCAATATTTCTTGCGATATCTGTATCTTCCAAACGGAAGACAAAATCTCCATCATAATGTTTTGCATATAGATAGTTAAATAATGCAGTTCTTGCATTTCCTATATGTAAGTGTCCAGTTGGACTTGGCGCATAGCGCACACGTACTCTACTCATTTTCATTTCTCCTTTGTAATAAAACAATCGCTTGGGCAAGAACTCCTTCTTGTCTTCCCACAAAACCGACTTTTTCGCCTCTTGTTGCTTTAACATTCACCTGACTTCCATCACAGTGAAGTACACGAGCAAGATTTTCTTTCATTTGTGCATTATAGGGTGCCATCTTTGGTTTTTCAATCATGATTAAACTATCGACATTACCAATTTGGTAACCACGATTTTCCATCATTTTCACCACATCTGCAAGAATATCTAATGAGCATCGATTCTCATTTTCTTTTGCAGTATCGCTAAAATGTGTACCTAAATCACGTAAGGCAAGTGCTCCTAAAATTGCTTCAGCAATTGCATGAACAAGTGCATCACCATCAGAATGTGCACCCACAGCAAAGGGTGCTTCAATTTTCACTCCACCAAGTACGATGTGATCACCTTCAATAAAACGATGAACATCACTTGATTGTCCAATTCTAAACATCGCAACCCTCCTTTTTTCAAGCATAACTATTATAGCACGGTACTCAAATCGCTTAAAGTAAAATCAAGTGTACTTTATATTCCTTAATTTTTACTTAAATACACAATTTATTGCACATAAAAAGGAGAGCTACTACTCAATGTCATTAAGTTAAGGATTGTAAAACATAGAAGAGTTGGAAATATCTGACCCTTCTTTTTTATTTGCTCAATGTGTTGACAAAAAATCGAAA
>NZ_JARXXJ010000029.1:0-19964 GCF_029893935.1 Breznakia sp. PFB1-19 | reverse complement strand
ATTGAAGTTTTTATAGAGGATTCACCTCTAAACTAAGACAATCACCTATTTATATGCCAATATCATTCTTTACTTGACATATGATAGTTTGTCTAATTCTGAATATACCCTTTTTCCTGGGTGACAATAATGTCACCTTTTTTTCATTTTATATAGTATAAAATGAAAAACACTTCATACCAGTATAAGTTTGCGACAGAACTAGGTGAAAGGAGTTTAAATCATATATATTATAACTGAAATTTCAAACACTGCGGAACGACTTATTTTAGAACATTCCGCTCATATCAAAGACAGCACAAAGATTATCAATAAAACTCTTCATTAAAAATCTAAATTACTGTTGTGGGATTACAAATCTACTTATTCTGGAGTATCAAATAAGAAAGATTAATCACAACATTGTAAACAGATTCCCTTGTGTCATCCATTATCGTACTAGACGATATAGCGTAAGACGTACGCAAAGTTATTTAGCAAAACAAACAATATTATTACGTAATCCCATGAATACTAACAACTATTCAGCAAACACTTTGAACGACTCATAATTATCGTATGGGGATAAAGAAAATCTTACACTGTTCGATATTTGCTGATCAGAGTAGCCAATAGCCTTTAGTACATATGACGGTCTTGATACCCCACAAGCAGATCCTGCTGACGCTGCGATGTCATTAGATATTTTCTTCAGGAAAATCTGATTATTTATTCCTTTGACCTGAAAATTAACTATCCCAGGAACTTTGTTTTTAGATATACTGTTTAGTTCAAAACGATTACCAAAAGCTCCAGATAACACACTAACTAATTCATTCTCTAGGCTTAATAATCGTTTGATGTTTACCTTTTGATTATTTAAAGCTATTTCAGCTGCTTTACCAAATCCTACAACTTGATGTGTCGCTGTTGTTCCTGCTCTCAATCCAAATTCTTGTTCTCCTCCAGAAATTAGCGGAGTTATAACTCTTTTAATTTCATTTGAAACAACCAAAGCACCTATCCCCTTTGGTCCGTGAATTTTATGTGCTGAATAAGAAATTGAACTTAAACCAATGATTTCGGAATAATTTATGTCCACTTTACCAACCGATTGAGTACAGTCTGAATGAAAAAACACATTCTTGTCATTACATATCTTTCCTATCTCCACAATATCATTCATTGAACCAATTTCATTATTTGCATGCATAATTGTTACTAGAAATGTATTTTCATCAATTTTTGATTTCAGATCTTCTGGATTAATTGTTCCATCCTTATTCACGTCCAAATATACAACTTCTGCACCTAGTGTTTTTATAAATTCTAAACTTTTTAATACCGAATCGTGTTCAATAGGAGTAGAAATTATTTTATTTTTTTTGCCAAAATAACTAAAGAAAAGACCTTTAATAATCATATTATTGCTCTCTGAGCCAGAAGCAGTAAAAATCAAGCTCTCTTTGTTACATGATACAAGTTTTGAACATTGGCTGCGTCCAGTTTCGACTAATGACTTGGCTTGAAGTGCTTGATCATAGTATAAAGAATTAGAATTCCCATAAATCGTATTCAAACATTTGTTCATTTCATTAATAACATCTATATGAATTTTTGTCGTTGATGCGTTATCCAAATACAACATACTAAAACCTCGCTTCTAATAAATATTTAATAAACTTCTCTTTATTATGCAATAATGCGTTCTTTGCAAAGAGTTTGTCAATTCCATTTTCGATATAATAATTAACACAAAGATTAATTTCATTATCAGACAATTCTCCTTCTTCGTGAACCAAAATCATATTCTCCACAATTTGTAATTTATCTGAAAAAACGGTTTGAGTACTATATGCTGCTCCATCCGAACTTAAACAAAAATCCTTCTTTAACTTAGTACCTGATTTCAAACTATAAGCTAGAGCAATACGTAGTACAGCTGCCTTTGTTGATAACCCGAGCATATTTTGAAGTTCAACTGTTTTATTTTCGGTCGATTTACTAGTAACAATTTTTGTAATCATTTATTTACCTCACTAAAATATCCTTCTTTAATATATGTTTTTCCAGCTTCTGGATCATTATCAAGGTGATATGAATTACCAATTGAGTTTTCTATTAAGGAATAATTTGATCCAACAAATTCTTCATCAGTTGACAATATGATAATTTGATTAGAAATTGTAGAAACAATATTTTTAATATACAGCTCTCTATTCTCTGAATCTAGTCTTGCGAGAGGAGTATCAAAAATAAAGATTTCATCTTTATTTGAATTATCAAAAATCACCCATATTATCGTAGCAAGTAGTAATTGTTTTTCACCAGCTGATAAAAATGAAATTTCAATTTTTTGTTGTTTAGAATCAAATAATTCAAGAGAAAATGTTGTTGGGTCTATACTGACTTTTGATATATAATTTTTTTTCTTATTTACTTCTTCAAATTTCCTTTGAACAGCACGTTCTATTTTAAACAGTTCCTTTTGTGTGGCTTGACGTAAAAATAGGTTAATTGTTTTTTGGATTTTATACGCACTCTTAAAACTACCCTTTTCATTAGTAATATTCATTACTTTTCTTTCCAATAAGTCTGACTTCTTGTAAAGAATATCTAAATTACGTTCAATTTCATCTAAACTCGCAGATTTTTCATGAATCTTATCTTTTTGCAAATCTATTACAACACTTATATTGCTCAATTCAGCATAAGCTTGATTTATTTCATCAGATAACTCATTATTATTAATTATCTTATTTGCATCCTTATTTTTACTAAAAAGACTTGATAATTTTTTCTGATCATTCAACATTTCCTTGCTCGAAACCGTTTCAATCTCCTCTATTAACTCAACAAGTCTACTTTCAATGCTCACATCCAACAAACCCGTACTTAATAACGTTTTACTTTCCAACAAAGATATTGTATTATCGAGTTCATCAGTTCCTAAGTATTCTTTTATTACTTTTAGTTGATGTAAATATGCTTTTGGTTTATTTTGATCTAATTTATCCTTTAATTCTTTTAAAATATCTATATTTATACTATACAAATATTTGTTTTCCAAATAGTCTTTAAGCTGTATACTATTTCTCTTTCTTTTCTGCTCATGGTCTTTTATTATTTCTTCCAATTTTCTTTTTTGATTATTTGTAAGCCCTCCAATCTTCTCAAATTCAGCACGTTTTATTGATAATTCTTGTTCACGTACTTTAATATCATTATTTAAATATGTGATTTCACTTTGAATCTGTCTCCGTTTTGTTTTTGCGGTATTAATAATATTCTGCGTCTCTAAAAGCTCAATATGTTCTTTTGATTTTATTTCATCACTACTTTTCTTCATGTATACTGACAGGTCATTCGACAATCTCTTAAACAAGCTAAACGAATGAGTCGTATCAAAAATTGTTTTGATATATTCATCTATATTATTATCAGAAATAATTTTCGCAACTTCTTCACCATCAAAAAGTAGTGCATCAATCATTTGCGGAGGCAATAAATCCTTGAGCTTCGACCCAAATGAATAGGCGTTTTCTTGAGTTAGTTTTTTTCCATTACGAACAACTTCTTCTGAATATACATATTTATTATTTTTCAATTTCCATAACTTTTTAATCGAATATTCCTGATTTCGATAATCTTCAAACATTTTAATGGTTACCTTAATCATGAATTCACCATTACCCGATTTTACAACATTATAATTGAATAATTTCATCATCTTATTTAAATAAGCATCGCCATCAGTAGATAATCCAAACGAATAACTACCAAAAAGTCCAACTTTTATTGAACTCAATAATGTAGTTTTACCAGCTCCGTTTTTCCCTCCAATTAAAGTAATTGGTTTATTCTCATCTAAAGAAAAATCAAAACGGTTATTTAAACCTGTATACGGTCCAATATTTGATAATTCTATACTTTTTATTTTCATATAGTCACTCCATATTTAAACATTAATATAATCTTTACTTAGAATTTTATGAATTCCTTTTTGCACTTTATCTCTTCTCATCAATCCATAACAATCATTTTCTAAATGTAATAATTGTTTAATTATTGATGCATCCATTGCGTTTTCTTGGCAAATTTCATCTAGTAGATGAGTCATTGATTTTGTCAAATAATTTTCTCGACTGAAATCTTTAACATTTAGATTTCTATCGTAAATTGATGTATATAAATCAATAGCGCTATATTCCCAATTCCCTTTTTCCGACCATATTCGTTGAATTTCTAATACCTCTTCATCTCTAATTAATTCTATCTCTTCTCCACGTTGTATTCTTAGATTTCTTTGCATCTCTAGCAAGTCATTTAGCATTTCAAATCTAGCCTGATATGTGAAAGTACCCAACCCCAAGACCCCATATCCTTGATTGGTTTTTGATATAATCTTCGGATCATAAGCACTAGTAACATCAATATTGTTATTTTTAATATATTCTAGCGCAAGTTCCTTACTATCGAATATTCTCCAATGATCTCCAAAATTATCTTTGCCTGAATTTATATCGATAGATACCTTTTGTCGATTATTTTTTGCTGAAATTTCAATTTTTCCATTTTTCACTGTAGTTTTTGAGAAATATATCTGCCCATTCATTCTCATTTTCATTCTCATACTTCTATCATCTCTAATATCAACTAACCAATTTCTATAATCTAGCAATGGTTGTAACCATGTATGCCCACTATTTAAAAAGCCTGTTAATGATTTATCTTGTTGTACAACGGTACATACCCAACATCCAAAACGACTATTCCCACATGATCCAGCTTCTTGTTTTATTGATTCATCAATAACTAATGGACATTCTGAAGAATCGCTAGATTCTGAATATAATTTAAAAAGTTCACTATTATCATCTCCCCATGGAGCTGGTTTATTTAGCAATAATGACCAAACGTCATCAATAGTAAAAGGTTTTATTGGTGCAAAAACATACGCATTAGGAAGGCTTGAGTGAAGCATTAACTCATTTTCAACAATCTCCTTCTTTTTTAAAACTTGATCTCTTGAATTACTTTCACCTTCACGAACACCAAGCACAACAATAACTTCTCCATGTTCAGATACTTTTTCAAGAATAAAATCATTAGATGGCTGTATCTTCAATCTATCAGTACACCATCTAAAACTTTGATTTGGACAAGGGTATCCTTTTCCAATTAAATTCACCCAAAAAGTATTATTAATTGACGGATAAACCCTATGTGTAGAAATAGGTAATTCAATATCTTCTGCAAATTTCTGAACTTTATTTAACGTTTCAGTAATTTTGCTAATTATCAGTGGTGTTTCTACCAATGTATCTGATGAAATAATATAAATATGATTAGTCCTTTGCTCAACAGGAATTTCTTGAAGTGATTCAATTATAATCTGCATTGTTGCTGTAGAGTCTTTTCCACCACTGTATCCTAAAACCCATGGCTTTTCATTTGTTAAATATATATTTTTTATGACAGCTTTTCTTTCATCAACTAATTTATCATGTTCATCAAACCGACTTAAATAGCTCATTTTTAGACCTCTTTTCTCTGATCGCGTATCCGGCGTAAATAAAAAAATTGCAAAATGAAAAAGCTTAATACTTGATATATCTATATCAGGAATAAGCATTTTCTTCTATTCATTTTAACATGATCATGATTGTAATCATAGTTTTTCTTTAATTAT
This sequence comes from Breznakia sp. PFB1-19, assembly GCF_029893935.1. Taxonomy (NCBI): domain Bacteria; kingdom Bacillati; phylum Bacillota; class Erysipelotrichia; order Erysipelotrichales; family Erysipelotrichaceae; genus Breznakia; species Breznakia sp. PFB1-19. The sequence goes on along the minus strand of NZ_JARXXJ010000029.1, from coordinate 14,293 downwards.
ATATATTTGACTGTACTCGATAATTCTCGCATTTTATCAAAAAATTCACTGATGATAATGATTGGAGCACTATCTGAATCCTCATATTTTTCAATGAGTTCTCTGTATAAGTATTCAAGACCTCCTAAGGCGTATTGATGAAATAATACCTTTCTTTCCATCTTCTTATTGTCAGTTTCACTTGACTCTTCAAATGCAACTTTAATAGCACGATCTTCGTCATCATATAAATACTCATTCAATGCAACTGCACCAAAAATCAATTCTATATACTTATTTCTTTGTGAATTCGTTAAAACATTCCGCGGAATTGTTATTGGCGATATATTCATTTCTGATATTTCTTGCGACTTCTTATTTTTTATAACCCCAACGGCACCTGCAACAAGATAAATATCAATATAATCAGGATTCTCAAACAATTCTTGTATTTTTTTTACCATCGAGACATGGTCACCTCTCAAAATAATGTCTGAACTAAAATCTAACATATCATCACCCTAATTCTTTCTCTACAACAATTGATGCTTTTGCATTTTCTTCATCAACAATGCTGTATCTTTTTCCTATATGTGTTTTAAGAATATCATAAGAGTTTTCGCCAAGTTGACTTGTTGTTGTAAGCAAAATGATTTGGTTGGCAAACTCAGGTAATTCACTACATACTTTCTGTCTATGGCTTTCATCAAGTTTAGCAAAAGGTGCATCCATTACCAATGGTAATTCGCTATTCGTATATTTTGTCTCTCGTTGATCACCAAATTGTTTTGATAATTTAATCAACGCACTAACAAACGCAAAAGAAACGACAATTTTTTGCCCTTCTGATAACACTGGATTACCATACTCACTAGTAACTGTTAAACGATATTTATCATCTATCGAAATTCTTCGATCTGCATTTAGCAATCTAGAAAAAGACTCAGAAACATAAACTTCTAGTTTATTTCTTACTTCACTTATTTTAAATTCTTTTATTCTTTGAATTTCAGATGTAACAAGCCTTGCTAACTCATATTTTAATTTTACTATATTGTTATCCTTTTCATCCTTTAAAACACGATTAAGATTTTGCTCCAATGTATCAATTTTCTTCTTGTGCAAGTCGATATCTCGTTTTACACTACCAATCTTCTCAACTGCTTGGTCTCTTTCATTTACTAAAGTTTCTCTTTCAATCTCAAGTTCTTTAATTCTTTGATCAGAATCTTGACCGATTTGTCTTATTTTCTCATGGATTTCTTCTTGTTTAGATTTTAAATCAATCAATTTTGTACCAAGTTCATCATATTCATCAATAGAGTTCTCTAGATATTCTTCAATATCAGGGACGGAATTAGAATTTGCATCAACTCTTTCTCGCATCACTTTTGTAAGTGTTGATAAACTTTCTGGAGGAATATATTTTTTCAAATCAACTAAATTATTGTATTCTTCACTACCTTCTTCAATTTCACACCCACATATACATTTTCCACGATGCAAGATTTCATTTATCGCATCAGCATTTATTCCATTAAGTCCTTTATTTAAGGACTCAGATTTATCTATTTTTTTATAAACGTTAATCATTAAGTTGTCTAAAAAAACTTTTGAGCTTTCTTTCCAAAATTTTTGAATGTATAATTTTGAAGCTTTCTCTTGTCTTTGCTTTGCATCATTTATCAACCTTTCGTTTTCTAATCTTTTATTTTCCAATTCTTTGACAGGTTGAAATGATTTTAATGCAACTGAATTCTCATTTATACTATTCTCAATACGCTTTTTCTCTACTTCCAAATTATTGAGTTCTATTCTTTTTTTCTTAAGCAGATTTCTGAATTTTTCCACATTGTTCAAAAGAGTCGATGCTTCAGGATTGTCTTTTACTATATTCTTATTCAGATCACGTTCAACATATTTTGCGTCATCTATCGCATTATCTAAAACTGTAATACCCAAACGTCTTTTAATAGTTTCAGATAGATCATCTTGACCTTCTTTAGTATCGTTTAGTTTTTCCATCCTTTCCCCATCAAAAAAGAAGTACCTTGAAAGACTCTCTGGAACAATTCTTTGTAGTTCCGCATTATTAACTTCTATTAATATGCCATCAGAATTCTTTTTTATAGCAGCAAAATTCATTTCACTATATCTCGCTGAATGATCATGCACTTTTTTTGCAGTTACTTCTCTTTGAATACTGTACAATTCATCATTATGTTCGAACTTAAGTTCAACAAAAACTTTATCACTTTCCCCAATTTCTAATATGTCTAAAACTTCATCATTTATCAGCAATTCAATTTTATCTAATTTCGTATATGTTGGTCCAAACAAGCACCAGTTAAATGCCTGTACTAATGTAGTTTTTCCATTACCATTATCTCCATCAATTAGCGTAATAGGCTTTTCATCATCGACCGAGAAATTGATCAAAACGTCTTTATATTGACGGAAATTATTTAATTTAATCGATATAAACCTCATTTTTCTTCCTCACTTTTTTCTACATCCGCTATAGCCTGATCAATTTGTCTTTTAATATATCTTGCAGCACTTTCTTTTCGAGTTGGTGCATTAATATTTTCAGATTCATAGTCAATAAGCAAGTCTGCTATTTCCTTCGCCTTTCCTTTTAAGCGAGTTACATCATAATTACTCAAAATAATCCTCCTCTATTTCGTTATCTACAATATCATAATCAACTTTGATTTCATTAATAATTGCCATGTTTTCTGAACGATTAATAGATAACTCAGCGAACTCAGTTACTCTATCTAGTTCAGCAACTACAAGCGATTTACCAATTCCATCATTGTTTAATCCATTTGGTGGGTATGTGACGAAATCATATATTGTGGCAAATTTCTTACCTGTTTCATCACTTTTTCTTAATACACGTCCTCTTCTTTGAATATACTCTTTTGGATTTTTTGAACTTGCTAATATGAATGCTCTTTCTATTGCAGGAATATTCACTCCTTCATCCAAACACTTTATCGCAACAATTGCTTGCGTTCTTTTTGTTTTGAAGTTTCTAATAATTCTATTTCTGTCCTCACTGTCTTCTTCTGCTGTAAATTTCTGAATATTCATCTCCAGTTCGCGTCCAAGTAATTGACAAACTTTTTCAATCTGACGTTTACTTTCTCTTTCTTCATCTTGATCATGTATCTCTAGATCATTATCATTTATTATTCGAGTAGCACCGCAATAAATTAAATTATAATACTCCTCTGAAAAATCTTTCATTATGTTCTCTAGTGCAGATAATTTATTTATTGCTCCTGCAACACATCTTGCTCTTTCTCTGGCATAAGCTTGACCAGCATCATCCAAATATTTTTTTCCATACTTGTTCTCTCGAATATGTTTTACAATCTGCTTAGTTAATTCTACATATTTTTCATATTCTCTTTCTGTTAATTGAATAGGAATTTGATGATAATAATACGGACAAAGATGTCCCCCTTCAATTGCTTCCTTCAATCCATAATTAAATACTTCACCATGAAAAAAATCGAATATAAAACTAGTTGACTCGTCATCACCTTTTCTAGTTGGAGTAGCAGACAATCCAAGTCTATATGTAAATTTTCCTTCATTCTTATTAAGCATACTCTCCATCTGGTTACTTCCAGCATTGTGAACCTCATCTACAACTAATAATATATTTGCATTAACTCTATCCAATACAGTTTGCATCTTGCTTGTAACGAATGATGAGTTTGTCACAATCAAAGTAAGCACATTCAATGACCGGTTTCTATTCAGTAAATCAATTGCACTACGCACATCTTTATCCCAACTTGCATATTTAGAATAACATCTTATTACTCTCGAACTCTTTTTTGATAAATCTTCATACCATTGTTCAACTAAATGTTGATACGGACATACAACGACATTCAAAATTGGATGATTTTGTGCGTCACTCGATATATCCTCCATACATCTTATGGCTGTCCATGTTTTTCCAGTTCCAGTTGCCATAGTTAATAATCCGAAGTTATTATTTTCATGCCATTTATTCACAGCATCCTTTTGATAGTCACGTAACTCTATTACGTTCAATTCATCTTTGTTTTCTACTTCTTCACTTACATATATTGATTCATCTTCTTCATTTTTACGTTGAACATTTGTGTAGTATTCACTAGGTTCATAAGCTTTTAAGATGTTAGTTCTGACAGCTTCTGGTATATCCATTACATCTAAAATATCTATCTCGTTATTCCATAATGCATCGAAATGCTTCTTCTTTTCTTTGATTCGAGCCTCATCACGTTCATTTTCCCAATCACAAAATACTTCAAAAGATTCAAAATTATGCAACATTGCATTATTTGTTTCATTTGCAGATCCAATAAAAGCTAAACTATTTAACTCATCTGAAATAATACCAATTTTTTCATGATAATCTCCAAAATTCTTCATTGATGCAATTTTTATACTTATTACATCTTTATAAACTAGCTCACTAAATAATTTGAACTCCTTACTTTTATAAAGGTCGTTTTCTTCAATTTCTCTTTGTAAAGCTTTATTTATTATTACATTTTTCATTTTATAAGATGTCTGAATAATTGCTATATCATCTTTACTTAGTTTTGGTGATGCCACAAGACGGATTTTCCCGCCATTACTAACAAACTGCTCAATCCCTGGCAACACACTTACTAATGAACTAATAGTAAAATAACCTACTGCTCTATCATATTGTGTAGCTTCTCTTAAAACAGGTATATAGAATTCGCTAGGTATTTTATTTGTTCCGCTATTATAAGTCAAAGACAGCTTTAGATCTCTTAACATAGATACCCCCAGTATTACTTAATTATTAGTATATCATTCTGTCAATTTTTTAACAATTAGTCAAAAGGACATGTTCACAATTTAAAAAAGAAAGATTTGCAAAGCATGCAATCTTTCTTTAGAAATTATTCACTTTTATTCAAACTCAATCGTTCCTGGAGGCTTACTAGTAATGTCTAGTAGTACCCTATTCACATGCTTAACTTCATTTACAATTCTACTTGAAATTACTGACAGTACATCAAATGGAATATGTGCCCAGTCAGCTGTCATTCCATCAATTGATGTTACAGCACGTATAGCTACCGCATAGTCATACGTTCTTTGATCACCCATAACTCCAACAGAGCGCATATTTGTAAGTGCTGTAAAGTATTGCCAAATCTCTCTATCTAATCCTGCTTTTGCAATTTCTTCACGCAAAATAAAATCTGAATCACGTACGATTTCTAGTTTTTCTTCAGTGATTTCACCAAGAACACGAATACCTAATCCTGGTCCTGGGAATGGTTGACGCCACACCATTGATTCAGGAAGTCCAAGTTCTGTACCTAATGCACGAACTTCATCCTTAAATAATGTATTTAAAGGCTCAATTAATTTGAACTGCATATCTTCAGGTAATCCACCAACATTATGGTGTGATTTAATTGTTTGCGCAGTCTTCGTACCAGACTCAATAACATCTGTATATAATGTTCCTTGAGCTAACCACTTAATATCTTCTCCTTGAATAAGTTTTTTTACTTCTTCATCAAATGTATAAACGAATTCATTACCAATGATTTTACGTTTTTCTTCTGGATCACTAACTCCAGCAAGTTTATTTAAGAAACGTTCTCTTGCATCTACTTTTGTAAGGTTGATGTTCATTTCTTTTCCAAACATCTTCATTACGCCTTCAGCTTCACCTTTACGCAATAATCCATGATCAATAAACATACAGTATAGTTGATCACCAATCGCTTTATGTAATAATGCTGCAACTACAGAAGAATCAACTCCACCACTAAGAGCAAGTAACACTTTATCAGTTCCTACTTGTTCACGGATCTTTTCGATTTCTGTGTCGACAAAACTATGCATAGACCAATCAGCATTTGCATGACATACTTCAAAGACAAAGTTTTTTAGAATATCATTTCCATATTCTGAGTGACGCACTTCTGGATGAAATTGCAATGTATAAATATTCTTAGCTACATTGCTTGTTGCTGCAAATGTACATGTTGAACTTGATGCGTCTTTTACAAACCCATCAGCAAGTTCACTTACTTGATCACCATGTGACATCCAAACAACTTGTTTTTTTGGCAATCCCTTGAAGATTGGTGAATCATTCTCAATTTCGATTTCAGTTCTTCCATATTCTTTTGAATCACATGCTTTAACTTTTCCACCATTCATATAGTGAGTCATTTGCATTCCATAACAAATCCCTAGAATTGGAATCCCTGCTTCATATATTGCTTTATCTACTTTAAATGCATCTTCATCATAGACACTATTTGGTCCACCACTAAAGATAATCCCTTTAACATCACCTAATGCTTTAATTTCATCTAGACTCATATCATGTGGATGTAATTCACTATAAACTCCAAACTCACGAATACGTCTAGCAATCAACTGGTTATATTGACTACCAAAGTCTAATACAATAATTTTATCAGCCATCATTTTCTCCTTTTTTATCTCACCTAGTGTAACATTTTTTAGAGTAAAGAAAAAGACGAATACTTTCAATTATTCATCTTTTTGCTTTAAAGTTACTTGGTAACTTATAGGTTTCATATTTAACATTTCTGGAAGTTCATCGTGTAACACAATATATTCAGCTGTTTTCTTTTTTGGATTGAAATTGTAGACACGATATAAATAGTATGATTCTCTATTCTGTTCCAAAAAATTGTACTCTTTATCTGTAATATAAAATGGTGTACATACGTCTCCTCTTGTGGTTTTTACTTCGATATATTTTACATTTCCATGTTCATCAACTGATTTAATATCATAGCTAGCACCATCATGAGTAACTATCGATGAATGTTCAAGCTTGGTTGATGTATCTATTCCAAGGTCTTCTAATCTTTTCCTTTCAAGATCTAGTACCATGAATTCACCTGCAATTCCAATTTTCAAATCAGCATCCGCTTTGACTAAATAGTCTCTCTTTGCTTTTACATCATGGTGATTGTAATTATCTTTTCTACTGAATTGCGGTTCTATTGGATATTCTCCTTTTTTCATCATCATTTCAGTTGCTACATTTGCAATGACTTCATCAACACAACCTAAATCTTTGTAATCGTCAGCATTTAAATCATTTTTTGGAGCAGTATATAGTTTATCACCATCTGTTTTTAATTCGTCTATTATTACTTCTGTTAGTATTTCATTATTTTTTCCTTCAAAGTTTTTTTCAACTAAGTATCCCGCCAACTCTTCATACACTGAAATCATATTTTGCATATCTAACAGTAATTCTTTATTATCTGGCAATTCATCTAGTTTATAACACTTTCCACATATATGGGCCGCTTCATAACCTCTTGCTTTATCTTGCTTTGAATGTAGATTGATTGAATCATAGCTAAAGTTATTCAAAGCAGTTCTCAATGTATTTTTCCACCAATTTGCGACTGTTCTTGCCTTGTTTTTTGCCACTTTTAACTTATAATTTTTTTCGTAAAAATGATATCCTTGATTAAGCGAAAGATAAACTTCTTGCATATCTGCAGAAAACAAATATACAAAGTAGTATCCTCTTTGTGCACTTGTTGTAATACTCTTATTCATTACTGCAATCCATGGCACATCTGCCCAATTGCCCATTCCAATTGAAAATGCAATTTTATATTTTGAGGTATCAATCAGATTTGATTTTTCAAGAACTTGCTTAGCCTGACTTTTGAATTGTGCAGCAAACAGTGAGTTCGCTAATGGCTTTTGTTTTTCTTCTTTATAATTCAACAATACATATTCAAGTAACTCTCTCATATTCCCTCCACTTTCATTTGATTTATTATAGATATGTCAGCAGGTGCAAAGTCCATAGTATCAATTTGCTTGATATCGATCCAACATACATTCTGGTGTTCAAGCAGTGTAAACTCTTTGGTATTACTTGTACAAATATAACAATCCATATCCAAAATGAAACTCTCATATTCATATACAACATTTGTATATAAACGTTTGATTTCAATACTCATATCTAGTTCTTCTTTGATTTCACGAACTAATGCAGTGTGATTATCTTCACCTTGTTCTACTTTTCCGCCTGGAAATTCCCACTTCCCAGCTAATTCACCTTTACTTCTTTGTGCTATCAGTATTTTATCGCCATCACAAATAATTGCAGCGACTACTTTAATCATTTTTTTCATACAAAAAGTATATCATTTTTAAGTGCATCATGTATCAAGATGATGTATTTATCATCATTTTTAATAAAATCCATGCTAAAATATAGGCATGGTGAGTATATTTAAATTATTATTACTTGTGTTTCTTATTATTGTTACAGGGTACACAGCATTTAAATACATTGAGATTTTACGTATTAAAAACAAGAAAGTAAAAAGAGGATTATATACATTTTTGTATTTTTTCCAGTTTATGTTTATTTTGCGTTTCTTCTTAGTTCCTAGACTAACGACACATGGATGGCCAGTGTTATTTATTCTTTGGAGTACAAGTGTATTCTTTATGTTTATTATTTTATCATTTATCTTTTTCGCATTTGTATCAATTTACAACATTATACAAAAACGAATGATTCGTAAATGGTATGTTCCTAGAAGAGATATTATTATGCTATTAATGGTATTCTCTATTATTATTGGAACGTATTCAACGATTCACGCTCGAGTCATAACTACACAAAGCTATTATGTTCATGTGCAAAAAGAAAGTATACATAGTGAACTTCGCATTGCATACATTAGTGACTTACATTTAGGAAACTCAGTAGACATTAAAAAATTAAAGAAAATTGTGGATGATGTGAATAACGCAGAACCAGATTTAGTACTATTTGGTGGAGATATCTTTGATGAACTAACAAATGATTATCATCTAAAGAAATCTGTTGATGTGTTCAAACAACTAACCCCAACCTATGGTTCTTACTATGTGTTTGGTAACCACGAGGAACATCGAAGCAATCTAGACATCTATTATGATGCACTTGAAGCAGCAGGTATTACTCCAATTGTGGATGATGTTATGGTAGTTGCCGATGATATCCAACTTATTGGACGCGATGATTACACGAAGCATAAAGATCGTCCATCTCTAAAATCACTTGCTAAAAAGCTTGACCAAAGTAAACCTATCATTGTTTTAGATCATCAACCAATCATTGATGACTACCATGATATTGATTTACAGCTATCTGGACATACACATGACGGACAAATATTTCCATACAACTTATTAGTTGCAATTCAATTTCCACACTCTTATGGCTACTTTAAAGAGCCTTATCAAATGATTACATCAAGTGGTGCAGGAACTTGGGGAGTACCAGCTAGACTTGGTAGTGATTCAGAAATTGTAATCATAAATATGATTATGGATAGATAAACAAAAATGAGCTCGCGCTCATTTTTATTATATAAATAATACCCCCAGATAATCTGGGGGTCCCGATAGGCTTTAGCGGAGTGGTAACGAAAAAACCCTCCTGTATAATTGAGGTGCGGCATAGCAACTGCATCCAACAATAAATACAAGGAGGAAATGTCAATGAATAACAATGACGTACATAGTTTAGCACATAGCAAATGGTGCTGCAAATACCATATCGTATGGGCACCGAAATACAGGAGGAAAGTATTTTACGATAGTAAAAGATTAGAAATAGGAAAAATAATAAGAGATCTTTGTGAATGGAAAGGTGTAAATATACTTGAAGCAGAAGTGTGTGCAGATCACATCCATATATTAGTAGAAATTCCACCGAAATATAGCATATCTGGATTTATGGGATATTTAAAAGGAAAAAGTAGTCAGATAATCTATGAGAAATGGGGAAATATGAAATTCAAGTATCGAGGTCGCTCTTTCTGGTGTAGAGGATATTACGTTGATACGGTAGGGAAAAACACCAAGAAAATAACAGAATATATACAGAATCAACTGAAAGAGGACCGTGAGGCAGAACAATTAACAATGAATTTGAAAGATCCGTTTGGAAAGTAGCGTGCAAGACGCATAGGCGAAGCCAAATGAAATAAAACCCCTTTAGGGGTGGCTGTTGGAGGAGGGCTATGCCCGCACAGTAAAATACCACCGGCTAAGCCGGTGGATATTTATTTTGTTTGATTGTGTATCCACTGCAGTACATTCATCCAACGTTTCATTAAATATTGTGTATGACCACCTTCATCAATGTATAGTTCAATTGAATTATTGGGTAATGTATCAATTGTTGCTTGGGTTAAATCTTTTGTGAATAGTTTTTCTCCACTTGTTTCCATCCATTCTCGTGTACCACAAGAAAAATATACTTTCGCTTGTTTATTAAGTACTTGATGTTCATGAATAAATGTTAACCAATTTGGATACCAGAAAGATCCTGATAGACTTCCAATACCCGCAAAGTAATCTATTTGATATAAAGAATACGTCGCAAATAATCCAGCAAGTGAAAAACCTGTAAGATATGTAGGACCTTTAGGAATCTGCTGTTCTTTTAAAAATGGTGGTAGTACTTGTAGCAACTCATTTAAATATACTGATGCCTGTCCTGTAAAGTTTTCATAAATATCATGTAATTCACTAACATCCCATGGTGTATACTGTGCATCTCGATTACTAGGCTGTATCCCAATCACATACATTTCTTGTAATAAGGGATCACGAAATATCTGTCCTAAATTATTGAAAATACTATCTCCATCGAGCACCCAAACAATTGGATATGTTTTATCTTCCTGTATTTCCTTAGGCCGAAATATATAGATATCCACTTGTTTATTTCGTATTGTTAGCTTCTTCTTTGTAAGTCCTTGTATCATCGTATCCACCCTTTCTGTCTACTATCATATCATGTTCAATCACTAAAGATGTATCTTGATACATAAATGAAAGCCTTATCAATGATAAATCCGATATTTTGTAGAGATATTAACTAGATAACCAACGTCATATGTGGTAGCATACCAAGTGGACAAATCATTTTAAAGTGAAAGGAGATAAACTTAGTTTATGCTAAGTTTAATGATAGTATATGAAATTATTAGCATTTGATTTAGATGGTACATTACTAACAAGTAAGCAAAGAATTGCCGATTCTTCTTTGGAAGTCATTCGTGCATTTCTTAAACAAGGAAATCGTATGTGTATAGTTACAGGTCGCAACTATGATTTAGTTAAGCCAATTGTAGATTTATATCAACTTGATTGTGATCTACTATTAAACAATGGACACCAACTTATCACTAAAGATGGAACCATTCAAAAAGAAAGTAGTATGAGTGATCAAACCGCACGTGCAATACTCGAAATTCTAATTGCCTATGACTTTCTATTTACTGTACACACAACGAAAGGTAAATATATATTTGAGGATATTGATACATTCTTTGATAATCACATAAAAATTGTGAAACAAAATCGCGGTGATGATTTCGATGATGTGAAAGATTCCCCACTAATGAAAAAAGACATCTTCTTAGCTAATACACATGAAGTAACAAGTATTGATGAATTTATGGAAACAGGTGCGAAAATCCTAAAAATCGATGCACGTAACTTTGATGCTGAAAAACGTGTAGAAGGTCGATTACGTATTGATAATTTACCTGAACTTGCTGTACATTCATCATATGAAGCATTTATGGAAATTACTTCAAAAGATGCTAACAAAGCAACTTTACTACTTGAATATGCAAATAGTCTACAAATCTCTAAAGATGATGTGTATGTGTTTGGTGATAGTATGAATGACTATGAAATGTTTGAAACTTTCACAAATACCATTGCAATGGCAAATGCAGATAAACCGATCTTGGAACTTGCTAAATACATTACAGATACCAATGATAATGATGGAATCTATAAAGCAATAAAAACCATTCTATAGATAACTTGGAAGCACAAATTACTGTGCTTCTTTTTCTTGCATTTCACTACAATTTGAACTATTATCTATTTAGATATTTATCTAAATAAAGAAAGGATACTTATGGGATTTCACGAAACATTTAAAGCATTATCTGATCCAATTCGCCGTGATATACTCACCTACCTAAAAAATGGTGAAGTTTCAGCTGGAGAGATCTCTGATCAGTTCAATGTTTCCAAAGCCACAATATCACATCACCTTTCCATTCTAAAGAAAGCGGATTTGGTATATGAGCAAAAAGAAAAAAACTTTATCTATTATGGTTTAAATACATCTGTATTTGAAGAGTTATCCTTATGGGTAACCCAATTTATGAAAGGACAAGACAAATGAAAACCTTTAATAAAAAGTCATGTATAATTGGCTTACTATTATATGTAATTCCACTAACGATTATATTATTCACATACAATAACCTACCAGCTAGTATTCCTAGACACTGGGATGTAAATGGCGAAGTAGATGGTTGGATGGATAAATCTTTTATCTATATTGAAGTATTTGGGATGCTTGCTTTCCATTTAGTTTTACTATTTATACAACGAATTTTACCTGATAAACATGGAACAAAAAACAGCAAACTAGCTAATCTTATGTTCTATTACTTTATGCCAGTACTAACAACCATCATTGTTGGTGCTAGTATTTTAAGTATTTACTCAAAGCCACAGATCATTTCAACTATTGTATTTATTTTTATTGGTTTACTATTTATGGTGATTGGAAACTACTTACCTAAAGTAAGACACAATTACTGGTTAGGTATTAAACTTCCTTGGACACTTGCTTCAACAGTAAACTGGGAGAAAACACATCGGTTTGCTGGACCTATTTGGGTAATCTCTGGACTATTCATTGTCATCCTAGGAATTATCTCAATCTTCCTTGATTCAGATGTATCGGTGTTTATTATCATCATGTTGATTATTATTTTTGCAGATGTATTAATACCTTCCATCTATTCATACAAACAATACAAAATTGAATCAAACAATTAACGCCACATGGCGTTTTTTTGTGCCGGGGTACTTGATACAATATGTATATAGAAACAACAACGAAAGGAGTTATTGCATATGAAATTAATCAAAATGATTCTTTGGCTTTGTTTTCTTCCAATCGCATTAGTTCTTGCATTCTTGAGTGGTTTTCAAAGTGCTGCTGGCAAAAGATAATTTAAACCCTTTATAGTAAAAGAAAAGGGTATATTCAAAAATCGTGGGGTGAATTCGGCTTTAAATAAATCATGGGGTAATAAATAGTCCGCTTTAAAATATTTATGGGGTATTTATTACTCCATTTTTTTATTATGATTTTATTGGCCTCAGTTATTTTCATTTACAAGAGGAGGAAATAGTCAAATGAAAAAATTTATAATGAAAGCTTTAGCCCTTTCTGAAGAAGCCTACAATCAAATAGAGGAAATAAAATCGTTAGAGGATTTCAACTTAATGTGATAAAGAAACAATATATGTCAAAGGTTACACCAAAAGAAAAATTTCCCATTCATTTTTGCTGAATCGAGAAACGACAATTTTTTATAATTGTAGAAGATATTTATGCAAGCATTGCCGTGCTTCCTTCACTGAAAGTAACCCATTTACTTTGAAGGACCAAACAAAAATATCTTCCTATTCAATTATAAACATATTAAACGATTTGCGACCATATAATGCAACATTTTCTGATGTTGCCAGAAGATATCATATATCTGTATCAAAAGTCATTGACGTGTTTGATAGTTACGTTAAAATACCACGTAAGAAATTAAGTAGAATTATTTGTTTAGATGAGTTCTATTTCAATCGCCACTCTAAATACAAATATGCCTTTATGATCATGGACTTTGAAAAGAAAATCATCTTAGATATTTTGGAGTCTAGACATACTCAATTTATAAACAGTTATTTCTATTCAATCCCAAGAGAGGAACGTAATAACGTTGATTACGTAATTATCGATATGTATAAGAACTATCGTGATTTAGCTGGTATATTCTTTAAAGAAGCATCTGTTTGCGTTGACTCATTTCACGTTGTGAAGAATTACTTAATGTAATAGCACGTATTGTTTCAATTATAGAAATACGGTTATATAAATGCGGATTGATATTATGCAAGTCAGAATAATTTTGAACCTCTTCAATCGTAGTCGAACATACAAATAATGACTTTGATTTATCAAGTGTTTTTACAATATTCAAAACTTCTTCTTTATCTCTAATAATTCCTATAATTATGTTTGAATCTAAAAGATATCCTACATACAATGTCATTAAGTTAAGGATTGTAAAACATAGAAGAGTTGGAAATATCTGACCCTTCTTTTTTATTTGCTCAATGTGTTGACAAAAAATCGAAA
>NZ_JARXXJ010000028.1:0-20536 GCF_029893935.1 Breznakia sp. PFB1-19 | reverse complement strand
AATGAATACTTATTTTTTCTTCCCATAATAAAACCCCCTTAGGTTAAAAGTGCTTTATTTATTTGCACTGTCTACCTAAGGGGGATAATATCATATAACTTCTTACTTTGTCTTCAACTCCAAACATCCGAGCATACCTAAATAATTTGTTTACATCCTTTTTCTTACTAGCTGCATATCTCTTAAACGCTGGAATTACCTGTTCTAAGTCCGCATTATATTTCGGTTTCATTAAGTCCACTAATACACGTTCAATTTCATAAACCGTTACTTCTGTTCCGCCAGGTCTTTGCACGGATGTCACGCCAACTTCAAACTTATCCTTGTTGCTAATCATAACTGGTCGGATATTATCCACTTTCATTCGAACTGTTGAAGTTCCTTGTTCAAAGGCCATAGTAATTTGAATCGGTGCTCGATCAGAAAACCCAAGTAAGTAGAGTGCTGTCTCATGAGAATAGATTCCTTTTGGATATCGTTCTTGCAATAGAAAAAAGTCATCTGCGTAGCCACTTTCAGTAACATAAACCCCTCTTTGAACAGGATATATTTTCCCCAATCTTTCCAATGTTTGAAGTACCCATCGACCGATTCCAAGTTCTGTAACTTGTCTAGTGGTAATTATACCGTTGTTTTGGTTGGCAATGTTTAGTACTTTTTCTGCTTGATTCATACAACCACCTACTTTCATGCTATATTTCTACATACATTGTAGCACAAAAGTAGGTTTTGTTGATAATCTATTTTGAACTAATTTTTGTAAAAAGAATAAGTTTATTTAATTACATCGAAGCTAGAACCATTAAGTTCCAAACCTCCAAAAGTAATCAAAGACTGTTTATCTGTATTCTTCCTCTTATTTCTCAATCCTTGTCATCGATACCACACACTCAACATGGCTCGAGAGGATAGAATGAATGTCTTTCGCATTGTCGGTAAGCGGAAACATATCCACGGTATTTTTGACACTATCGGTAGATGGAAACATATCAACAAGAATTATTTCATTTTTAAGGCCTTATCGATGGCTTCCTGTATAACTTTGTGGCAACATAACCCCAGTGGATTATTTTCCTTACAATTAGAATCTTTCATAGCCCCTGTTATAGCATTCACTTCTTTTACTGTTTTTGCACCGTGTTTAATTACAGCCTCAATTACTTGTTCCTCCGTAACTCTACTACAATAGCATGCATACTTAGGATTTGCATCTTTTTTAAACCATATTGGAAATTTAACCTGTCGTTTATTAAACTTAAGATTAGCTTTCGTATTATAGTAAGTAATATCACATTCTTCATTCATACATAAATAATAATCGTAGTCACCAATTTGTTCTATCAACTCATCACTTACTATATGTTTTACTGTAATATTTTTTACATAAGTACCCTTGATTCCGCAAACCGGACACAATTTATTTTCCAACTCACATGAAGATTTGCTTGAGCTTTCATAGCAGCATTTATTCAAATTTTGACCTCCCATTCAATTCTTTCTTACATATTATGTGCATTAATAATAGCTATTTTTAGACAATACTAACCTTTAAAACGCTAATTACTATACTTGCAATTGGCGTTTATAATCATTATGATTTTAGTCTTTCTTTTAGCTCTTTAATCTTTGTCTCTATTGTAGATATTACTTTTTTAAATTCTTCATCACTCTTTCCGGTAGGATCATCAAGTCCCCAATCCTCGCGGTGCTTACATGGAAGATAAGGACAATTTACATTACAGCCCATCGTAACAACCACATCTACCGGTGGAATATCTTCAAGTAGCTTAGAACGTTGGGTTAGTTCCATATCTATATTATATATCTCTTTCATAAGTCTAACTGCATCTTGATTGATTTGTGGTTTGGTTTCAGTCCCAGCAGAATAACTTTCAAATACGTCACTCGCAAAGTGTTTACCAAGAGATTCTGCTATTTGAGATCTACAAGAGTTATGGACGCATATAAATGCTACCTTTGTTTTAGTATCACTCATAATTTTTCCTCCTTTATTTTGTATCTGGCTTTGGAAACCAGTGCTTTGTATTATTTGCTATTTTAACCAAAATCAACATGACTGGTACTTCCACAAGTACACCTACAATGGTCGCTAATGCAACCGGGCTTTGGGTTCCGAAAAGTGCAATAGCTACAGCTACAGACAATTCAAAAAAGTTTGAAGCACCAATCATACCAGCAGGAGCCGCTACATTATGTGGAAGCTTTAAAGTTTTACTTGCCAGATAAGCGATGAAGAATATTAGGAAAGTCTGGATAATCAATGGTATAGCAATTAAAACAATGTGTAATGGATTATTCAGAATTACATCGCCCTGAAATGAAAAAATAATTACTAAAGTCAGCAATAAACCTATGATGGTGACATTTCCAAATTTCGGTATAAAACTCTTTTCAAAGTATTCGAACCCTTGCTTGTTCGTGATATAGTTACGAGTAATTACTCCACCAGCTAAAGGTATCACAACAAATAATACTACAGAAAGAATAAGGGTATCCCACGGAATCTCCACACCGCTAACACCCAAGAGAAACGCAACTATAGGTGTAAATGCTACAAGAATAATAAGATCATTTGTTGCCACTTGCACCACAGTATAAGCTGCATTTCCTTTTGTCAAATGGCTCCATACAAATACCATCGCCGTACATGGAGCAGCCCCAAGAAGAATTGCTCCTGCAAGATAATCCTTTGCCAGTTCAGCTGGGATAAACGCTTTAAATATCACATAGAAAAACAGCCATGCAATACCGAACATGGTAAAGGGTTTTATCAACCAGTTAGTTATCCATGTGACAAAAAGTCCTTTAGGATTTTTACCTACATTCTTGATGCTTTGAAAATCAACCTTTAGCATCATTGGGTAAATCATAAGCCATATAAGAATAGCAATTGGGATAGATACTTCTGCATATTCAAATCGGCCTAAAAAAGCAGGGACTCCAGGCAAAAATTTACCAATAAGTACACCTGCAATCATGCATAATGCTACCCATATAGTTAGATATTTTTCAAAGAATCCTATTCCTTGTGTCTTTTCATTACTCATACATTTACCTTCTTTCTGAATATTTTTTTAGCTCTACTAATAACACTCTATATCTTTTCTTATAATCCAAGCCTCAAGATTGCTCAGGTCAGATTTAAACGATTCTTTTGAGCGAATATTTTCATGTATAAGGCTATCTAAAAACTTATTATTTGTGTTCCGTACAACTGAATAGTACACCCACTGAGCTTGTTTTCGGTCCTCTACAAGACCTGCATTTTTTAAATATTTCAAGTGTCTTGATGCTTTAGTCTGTGTTATGCCTAATGTCTCAACAATATCACAGACACAAAGATCTTTAGTATAAAGTAAATTTATAATTCTCAATCTAGTTTCGTCTGACAGAGCTTTCATCATGTCAACAATATTTTCCACCTATATACTCCTCTCCTTAATATTTGTATATTTGCTTATGCGAATACATACATATTGTACACCATAGTATATTCAAATAAAAGCCCTAATATCCATTTTTATTATTTACTATAGAGAGAAAGAAGCCGATTACTCGACTTCTTTTATTCCCGAGTTTAGAAGCAAAAAAACAACCATAATCATCATTTACCTTTTGTTCATCGATTTATTTCGATGTTTTTTTGTCAATATTTTTACACTAAAGTGTTGTGTGTTGTTATGTGATGTGGTATAATATACCTATATTAGGAGGTTTCTCTATGTTCGTTAAGAAAAATAAAAACTCTGCTGGTCGTATCGTTCTTGCTTATTACGAAGGCTATCGTGATAAAGACGGAATACCTAGACAAAAACACATTAAACGTATTGGTTTTCTTGATGACCTGGAAAAACTCTATGATGATCCTATCGCTCATTTCAAAGCTGAAGCTAAACGTTTAACTGAAGAATCAAAAGCTAGCAACCAGGATTCAATCCCTGTCTCTTTAGATATGAATCAACGCACACCCATTAACCAAAGCCAAGTTAAAAATTTAGGATACGTATTTCTACAATCTGTTTATTCTTCATTGAAGCTTCCTGAGTTTTTCAAGAATAAACAACGAAATACGAAGATTGAATACAATTTCAATAACGTCATCCGTTTGCTTGTATTCTCAAGAATTTTAAAACCGGAATCGAAAATCGCAACTTTCAAATCATCTTCTATGTATTTTGAGAAATTAGCTTCAAGTTCAGATGCTATTTACGATGTATTAACTCGACTCTATCCATTACGTAATGAACTACAAGCTTATTTACATGAAAGTGTAAAAGCAAAATATGGAAGACCTAATGAACATGCATTCTTTGACTGCACAAATTATTATTTTGAAATTGATTCAGAAAAAGGAATTCGAAAAAAAGGTCCAAGTACGGAACACAGAAAAACACCAATCGTTCAAATGGGATTATTGATGGATTCGAATGGGATACCAATGGCATACCATCTCTTCCCTGGTAACGAAAGTGAAAAAGTAAACTTACGTCCTGTAATCAATCGATGCAAAATTGACTACAATATAGGCAGAGTTATTGTGGTTGCAGATCGTGGACTAAATACAAGTGACAACATTTTCTATACACACGGTAAAGGAGATGGTTATATATATAGCCAAAGTATTCGAGGAGCAGATCAAGAATATCGTGACTGGGTTCTTGATGAAGACGGATATATAACTCACAATGATCATTCCGACACAATTACAGGTGATGATGAGAATGAAGTTATTGATGCATTTAAAATAAAGTCTCGAATCATTGGAAAGACAATTAAAATCGAAGAAAACGGCAAACGAAACCATGAGGTCACAATCAAACAAAAGCAAGTAGTATACTATAGTCCAAAGTATGCAAAAAGACAAAAAATGAAAAGACTGGAATCCGTTGAGAAGGCGCAGCGTCTAATTGAATCAAGCGGAAAATATACACAAGCATCTAACTATGGTTGCATGAATTATATTGAAGAAAATGTAATTGATCAATCGACAGGTGAACTATTACAAAAAAAGAAGAATGATAACATTATGCGTCATATAAATTATGACAAGATTGAAGAAGAAGAGAAATATGATGGGTATTATTCAATCGTGACTAGTGAAACGAATTTAAGTGATATAGAAATCTTAAATACTTATCGTGGATTATGGAAAGTCGAGGAGTCATTTAAAATCACAAAAAGTGAACTAGAATCTCGACCAACGCATGTATCAAGAGATGATCATATTGAATCGCACTTTTTCACATGTTTCTTATCATTACTATTAACACGTGTGATTGAACATGAGATTGAACGAAAATACTCACCACAACAGTTAATAGAAGGCCTTAGAAGTTTTAACTACACCTTGGTAACTGAGAATATTTATCAATGTTTAAATCGCAATGAGGTAATAGATTTATTAGATGAGACATTTGGATTGGATACATCAAAATATCGAATGACACTAGCAAAAATCAAAAATATTATAGCAACTAGTAAAAAAGAGTAAAATACACTACAAAAAAGTGTGAAACTAAAAACGGCTAAAACCTTATGAATAAAGGGCTTAGCCATTTTTTATGCTTTTTTAACTTCTAAAGTCAAGATATAATTACAACAATCCTATCTCCACAACCTACCCAAAAGTAATTCTATCAACTCAACTATACGCATTTTTTACGGTTGATATATTCCCACAAAGTACCGATTTTACAAAGGGTTCTGCCATTCTGCAAATCAGCAAAACAACCAGAACCCCTTATTTACTACACTTTTAAGCCTTTTACTTTTCAACCCTTGACATCAATACAACTGTCTCAACGTGTGCAGTTTGACTAAACATATCAACTGGTGTGATTTTTGTAATAGCATACGCTTCTTGCAATACTGCGAGGTTTTTTGCAAGTGTTGCAGGATTACATGATACATAGACAATATTTTGAATATCACTTTTCATAATACAATCTAACATTACATCATCTAACCCACTACGTGGTGGATCTACTACTAGTGTATCAATTGGTTGCTTAGCTGATAATTTAATCAATTCTGTACCTGCATCTCCAACCATAAATTTTGTGTTTTTAATATCATTTCTTTGTGCATTACGTTTTGCATTTTGAATCGCTTCTGGAATACTTTCGATTCCAATTACTTTTTTTGCTTTATTTGCTAGTAATAGTGACATCATTCCTACACCACAATACGCTTCAACAATGCATTCTTGATTATCTGCAACTGCATCTACAACAACATCATATAACCGACTTGCTTGCGCTGTATTTAATTGAAAGAAACTACGTGGTGATAAGGTTGCATAGATATCTTTAAAATGGAAATTTAGGAACTTTACTCCACCTAAATGGATCATCTCTTTACCAAATATATTTGTTGTTTTCTTTGTGCGATTTTCACTAAAATATAAAGAAACCACTTCTTCAATATTCATGATTTGATCAATACAATCTTTGGCAATATCATTTTTTCCGCCAACGATCGTTACTTGTACTTTGTTTTCTAATATACGCATAACTAAATAACGCAATCCATCTTTATTTGCATTTTCATACGCTTTATAGTGATGTACATTAAGTATTTTTACAATCTCGCGTTTAATCACATCCAGTCGTTTTTGGTGAATGATACAATGATCAATTCGCACAAAACGATTGGAGTTTGATCCATACATTCCAATAACCAATTTATCATTTTTCATTGCAAATGGAAGTTTGAGTGCATTTCGATAATGCAGTGGACTAGTTGAAGCAATTACATCATCAACTAAACTTGGATCAATCTTCGCATATTTCGTTAAGGTTTCTTGTAGCAGTTTTTTCTTGTATTCCAATTGTGTAGGATATGCAACTTGCATAAATGTACATGCTCCACATTCCTTAAAACTGCGACACTCTGGTTGTACGCGAAAAGGACTTGGATGCAGCACTTTTTTTACTTCTCCAAAGCTATAGTTTGGTTTTCTTTCTGTGATTTGATATTCAATAACCTCTTCAGGTAGGGTATACGAAATAAAGATAGGTTTCTTTTTTTCAAAGGCAATTCCTTCTCCGTTAATACCGATTTTCTTAATTGTTGTTTTCATCGTTTTGCGATTCCTTTTATCTTTGATTTTACTTGTACTTCAATTTTTAATAATCTCTCATACAATTTTGGATGTTTATATTCTTGCGTTTCATAACTCTCACCAAAGACCAAATTAATGCAATACCCTAAATAGATCACACTTGATAGCACATAAATCGCCATCACACTGATAATTAAAGTTGCCATTGGTCCATAAATACTTTGGTATGAAGTAAAGTATTCAATAATGGTTTGAAATAAGCGACTGAGTAATAATAACACAATCGATGTTGCAATCGCACCTTCTAATCCAAATAGAATGGGATGTTTTACAAAAGTTAGTACGCGATACAAAATATAAAACAACAACACCATTAGCATAAAAGATACCCAACCACTACTAAAACCAATGATTCCTGATAAAAAGCTCACACCAACAACAATTGCAATTAGTCCTAAAAAGACAATATATGCTTTGATACGAATGATAAATTTAGGTAGATTGATTTCTTCTTTCTCTGCAGTGATTAACATAAATGAGTAAACACTGCGACTTGCTAGATGTAAAGCAACAACAAGTGAGACAATAAATGAACTAATATTTGGATAGTTTTGATCCATGATGTAATCTACAAATCCTTCAATAAATGTTTCAGGAATAAAACTATATAGGAAATTTAATAAAACTTGAATATCTAATACACCTTGGTTAAATAGCATTACCAAAACAATTAGAATTGGAAGTAATGCTAACAGTAGACTAAATGCAAGAGAATAACGAAAAAGACTTCCTTCGAAGCTCGTAAATTCAAGCAATACATTTCTACTTTTTTTGATAAAATTTCTCATATGTTTATTATACCATAGCAAACAAAAGAAAAAGGGCTTGTAACTACGAGTTACTTGCCCACTCTGGCACTTCATTTCCACGTCTTAATAGAACTGTCTTTTGGTGTTCTGTTTGATTTAACATCATTAAGATCGCTTCGATTTCTTCTTCTGTACAACCAACGACTAATTTTGCTTCACAATCGCGTTTAAGAATGTCAGCTCCAACTATAATTCCTTGAATTCCTTTTGACATACTTCCTTTAAAAACACGAATTTCGCGAAGTCCATCGCCTCCAGTATCTTCCAATATTCCATAATTTACAGGGTAAATTAGATTTCTGTATTTTGGATGTGCACTGTCTTTAGCACGGTGTACAACAAGTTTGCTTGACAAATAAATTGTATCTAACTTTTGCCAAAACAAAGCGCTATTTTCAAATTCTTTCATCATACGTTTGCTCTTCCTTTTTTACAATATACGTACATTCTAACATAAAAAAATGTCAATAGTTACATTTTTGACATTTTTTTCATCCTTTTTGAAAACTTTTTCATTTATTTCTTTTTATCCAGTTGATATTCCACAACTAGATCATCAAAATCATCAAGCGTTACTTCACCAGTTACCGTTTCTTTTAATTCATCACCGTTCACAATTAGCGTTGCTGGTGTACCAGTAAACTTACCATCTAACATTTCTTGAACTTCAACCCAAGCACCTTTTGGATCTTCTTCATTTGTGAAGTTTAACTCATATACAGTTACATTGTGTTCCAATAAATAAGGAATAATTGTATCTTCTTTATAGATTTTACAGTGTGAACATGTTGTTTGAGATAATACCACCATTGCATCGCCTTCAGCAAATGAATGATTTTTAAACTGTTCAAAAGTAATTTCTTCAAGTTTCCCTTGAGATGTATCACGTTCATAATCTTTACTTGATGAACATCCACTCAATACAAGGAATGTACAAGTAAGAATTGCGATTAATTTTTTCATTTTCTAGCCTCCCAATAATCTATGGTTTTTATAATACTATAAACACAAGAATACAACTTTTCTTTTGCTTGCGCAAGTGCACTTGCAAAACTCATAGCACGATCTGATGTGCTATAAATACCAATGAATCCAAGTTCATATAATGTTTCATAATCTTTACCAAGTGCACCACTGACACAGATGCACGGTTTATTGTATTCATTAGCAACACCTACAACGCCTGCTGGTACTTTTCCAAACATCGTTTGATAATCACTTTGGCCTTCACCAGTAATCACAAGATCTGCTTCTTGTATTTGTTTGTCGATAGTTGTATACGTTCGTAATAGTTGAAAGCCGCTTTCAAAATGGGCATGAACTAGTGCAAGTGCACCCCCAATACCACCAGCTGCTCCACTTCCTTCAAAACTTGAAATATCATAGCCAAGTTTATGCCAAACATTTGCATAGCTTGTCATATCTCGATCGATCTTTTTGATCTGGTTTGGAAATAATCCTTTTTGTTTTCCAAAAGTATACGTTGCTCCATGTTCACCAACCAGTGTGTTTTTTACATCACAGGCTGCAATAACTTCAATCCCTTCGAGTGCATCAAACTTACGTAAATCAATACGTGCAACTTGTCCTAATGATTTTGCACTACTTTTTAAGTACTCGCGTTTATCATTGTAGAACTTTGCACCTAAAGCCGTTAACATTCCCATACCACCATCATTGGTTGAACTTCCACCAAGGGCAAGAATAATTTTCTTTACACCTCGACCTTTTGCATCAAGCATGAGTTGTCCAACACCATAACTTGTTGTATATAAAGGTTTTCTTTCACTTCGCTCACGCATATTTAAACCGATGACACTTGCTACTTCAATAACTGCAGTCTTACCTTGATCAATTAAGCCATAACTTGCATCGATATTTTGAAAGTATGCATCACGCGCTTGGACATGTACATACACTCCATTACACGCACTAACAAAAGCATCCACACTACCTTCGCCACCATCACCCATCGTGAAGCAATTAACTTCATGGTGTTTTGATATTGCTTGGATAGCATGCTTTACGGTTTCATTAGCTTGATTTGAACTCATACATCCTTTAAAGGAATCCATCGCGACTACAATTTTCATGAAAACATTATAACATAAAGAAAAGATGCGTCATGCATCTTCACTTATTTTTCATTATTTATTTTTTGCTTTGTATAATTGACGGTTTTCCATCGCAAAGATTCTTGGTGTGAAAGTTCCTGGTTCGACACGATCTAGTGCTTTTTCCATGGTATTCATCTTCGCATCAATATTATCTACCATATTTAAGATTTCAGCTTCTGGAATCATAGGCAATACAGGAGAACCAAATTCATAAGCACCATGATGACTTAATACCATATGACGTAATAACGTCACTTCCTCTGTTTGGTCTAACTCAAGACGACGCGCAATTTCATAAATCTTTGCTTGCATAATTGAGATATGTCCAAGCAATTTCCCTTCCGTTGTATATTCAATAATTACCGGTCCACTTAATTCAACAATCTTTCCAATATCATGCATTAAGATTCCGCTAATTAATAAATCTTCATCTAATAAAGGATATTGTGAACACATATATTTTCCTAGTTCTAACATTCCAAGTACATGTGTTGCAAGTCCTCCCACAAAGTTATGGTGATTTTTACTTGCTGCTGGATATACATAGAAATCATCCTCACATTCATCAAGTAATCCTTTTACAACCTTACGGTATACTGGATTTTTCAATGAATCGATATACGTTTGTACTTTATATTTCAATTCTTGCTTACTAAATGTTGATGAACGAACATAGTTACTGATATCTTCAGTATTTTGATCCAACACTTCAATTGCCGCAATACGAATTTGCAGTTGATTGTTGTGTAATAAGATATCTGCTTTAAATTTACAGATCATCCCTGCTTTATATTTATCTAATTCTGGTTCACTTACATTCCAGTACTTTGCATCCATGTCTCCTGTACTATCTTGTAGTTGAAATGATAAATAAGGTGCTCCTTTATTTGTCACTCCTTTACTTACTTGGAAAATCATCAGTTTAATTTCAACGCGATCTCCACTGCGTAAGTCTTTAATTTGTTTGTTATTCAGAACCATGCAATTCCCTCTTTTCTAATTCTCTAAGTATATCATCGTAATTGAATCCTTTTCTAAGTAAATATTGAATGATTCGATTTACGAGTTCCTTAT
This sequence comes from Breznakia sp. PFB1-19, assembly GCF_029893935.1. Lineage (NCBI taxonomy): Bacteria > Bacillati > Bacillota > Erysipelotrichia > Erysipelotrichales > Erysipelotrichaceae > Breznakia > Breznakia sp. PFB1-19. The sequence goes on along the minus strand of NZ_JARXXJ010000028.1, from coordinate 9,392 downwards.
CACTAAATTTTCTTGCATATGTACGATGTGCTTTATCATACGCATTACTCAATGCAACATTTTCCTTTAAAGCATCTTCATCAAAATCAAGTTCTTCAACGACTTCATTTGCTTGTGTGAACGTAAATCCATTTTTGATTAACTTGTTTTTGATCATATCCTTTTTCTCTTTTAAAGAACGGTTACGGATACTATCTTGATACTTACGTGCAAGTACTTTTGCTTTTGCAAGTTCATCATCTTCGGTAATCATTTGCAAATGTTGCTCGATCATTTCATAAGGAATTCCCTTAGCACGAAGTTGACGAATCAATTTCTTCTTACTTAAGCTGCTTCCATAACGCTCTACGTACATTAATGTATACACTTCATCGTTAATATATCCTTTAGATTCTAAAGTTTCAACTAAGCGATTGATTTGATCAATACCTAAAGGATCTTCTTCGTTGACCAAAAAGTCATACATTTCTTTACGGGTACGATCTTTAACCCGAATCTTACGTAAACAAGCACGGTATGCAAGTAAGTACTTTTCTTTCTTTTTCAACATCAAGAATAATGAATACTCAATGAATCCATCTTTACGCAGTTGGAACGTTACATAATCATCAAGTGATACAAGTAAGTTTACTTCATCCTGACTTTTTTCATTGATTAAGCGTAGTCGCATACAATCATCGCTTGTTCTGACATTTTCAATACTGTAACTATCTTCATAATCACGTATCACTTCTTTGTATACAGATTCTACATGTTTTGCGAATTGTTCCACATCATATTTTTCTACAACTTTTTGACATGCTTCTTTAAATGCTACACGCTTTTCTACTGGCAAACTAAAGAAATCATCAACTTTTTTAGCGAACTCTTTACCATCTTCAAAATAGAAACCTGTTTTATTTTCATACACAAGTTCATCAAGCACTTCATCGTGTCTAGCAAATACTGGCAGTCCTGCAGCAAGTGCTTCAATAAAAGTCATTCCTTGCGTTTCACTAAGCGAAGGTGAGACAAATGCATCTGCTAGGGCATAGTATGTTGGCATCATTTCACTTGGTTGTTTATCTGTAAAAATAATACGGTCTTCAATACCTAGTTTTTTTGCTTGTTTGATTAAATCATCAAGACTTGGTCCACCACCAACAACCATCATTTTTACATTTGGATCGCTTACGTACTGAAATCCATCAACGATGATATCGATATCTTTTTCTTGTGCGACACGACCAATATACGAAATCAGTTTTGTGTTTGCATCAAGTTTATAGGTTTCTTTTAATTGTTGCACCGCTTGCATATCCACATTCTCTCTTTTGAATGCTTCAAGATCAAGACCTGTAGGAATAATATGAATTGGACGACTTACCCCATAACGACGAAGCGCTTCTTCTGTTTTCATACTCGGTGCAATTACAGCACCTACAGAATCACCCAAATAGCGGATGACACTTGATAATAAACGTTTGGTTACATCATCTAGACTTTTTAAATTAAAACGGTTTACGTAGTGTGTATAGTCCTCATACATCGTGTGGTATGTATACACCACAGGAATTTGTAGTTGATGTGCCACAATTCGACCAAATACACTAACCGTAAATTCTTGTTGGACGTGAATGACATCTAAGTTCAATCCTGCGATTTCATCACGAATGGCACGACTATATGGAGTTCCAAGTTTATATCCATATAGTTTTTTGATTTCTAATCCAGGTAAACGATATACATGATCTTCACTTGTATCAGAGCTAAAACCCTTATGACTAGTGATGATATACACTTCATGTCCTAAATCTTCCAATCCTTTTTTTAGTGTAACAACACTACTTACAACTCCATTGATATCCGGAGTATATGTATCAGTAAAGATCGCTATTTTCATGATAATCCTCCTTCGTGATTACACTTACTTTTTGCTTATCGTATTTGCGTTTTAAAATAATGAAACACATACCACCAACTAACATAATTAAATGATATGTCGCAAATCGCCATAAAATCATAATACTATTTGCTTCAACTCCACTAAATAATGTAGAGAAAATTAAAATAAAAGCTGCTTCTGTTCCACCACTTGCCCCTGGCACTGGTAAAAAGGCATTGGCAATCATCACAAATGCACTCATCGTGATGACATCAAATAACATGCCTATGTTTACATCTAATTTCATTAGATATGCAATAAATAATGGAAGTGCATATAGCAGTGTTAAACGTAATACATTTAATGCAACACACTTAATTACCATTTTTTTCTTATGTTTAATTTCTTGAATTTCTTTAGTGAACTGATTCAAAGAAACATTCCACTTTGCAAGTGTTTCTTCTGGATGTTTTACGATGTGTAATTTACCTAATAAACGAACCACAAATCCACTTAGACGTGTATACGCTTTGGGAAACTTTGCCATTGTATAAAGAAAAACAATGACTGCACTATTGATCAAATATCCAATCAGTACCAAAATAAAAAAAGATGATTGCTCAGTAAAATAATACGTAAAGCGTAATACCATTAATACCGTTGTATAGGCAACCATCACACTTTGATAAATAATAAAATCAATCCACAACAAACTTAAGCCACTACTCATCTTTAGACCTTGTTGTTTCAAGATGTAAGCTTGTGCAAACTGTCCACCCGATGCACTTGGTGTAATTCCGCTAAAAAACGCCCCAACAAAAGCCACAGCAAGTCCATCTTTATATCGATAGCTGTGTTTGTAAGTTTTTCCAATGATCTTATATATCCACCCAATAATAAAATTATACGAGAGACCATACATAAAAATTACGATGATAGCAACAATACTAAGATTGGCTAACATTCCTAGTACTTCTCGATAATGATCTTTTAAGGCAAACCACAAACCAAAGGCAGTTAACCCTAAAATGAGTAGGAAATTTATTGCATAACTCTGTTTTTTCATATGCACCTATTATTTCATTAATACTTTTTCATAGACTAAAGCTAGTTGTTTTCCAATTTCTGGAATACTTCGTGTCAGCGCAGTTTGACGACCTGCTTCTTTTGTGGATGGAAGCGTTTCTTCTACCACACCCGTGATCAACTCACAAAATTCTTCTACACTATTTCCTTTATAGCAGTTTTCTTTATCCACTAACCATGGATCAAAAACTGGAATATCACGAACAATAACATTTTGGTAACTTGCTAATGCTTCAAGCACAACAATCCCTTCGGTTTCTTCCTTACTAGGAAAGAAAAAAGCATTTGCACCACTATATGCACCTTCAATAATTGGTCCCTTTACATATCCAGGGAACAGTAAGTTTGGAATATCATTTTCACTTACCACTTCACGGATATGCTTTGGTACTGTGTACAGTGGTGTATATCCAAACCAAATAAATGTATATTCAGGTAGACGTTTTGCGGCTTCCACAAAATCTAAGATTCCTTTTCGATCGAAATATAGACCTACCCCAATTACAACTTTTTGATCTTCTTTTAAACTGAAGTATTTACGGAATGCTTTTACCTTTTCTTCATTATAGTTAAACCGGTGAATGTCAATTCCATTACTTACCGCTTCAATTGGTTGTGTTAATCCGTATCCTTCTAAGATTCGTTTTGAATATGGGGTTGGTGTAAGAATGTAATCTCCTTGCGAATATACATTCATAATAATCTTTTTAAAAATTGGTGCAATTTGATTACTTAAAACAAACGAGTCACGAAAATCCTCTTCTGTACTATGGGCATGAACCACTACTTTCTTCCCTGCTTTTTTCGCTTTTGAAATTAAGCGTGAAGAGTTAATCATATATGTGTTTACGTGAAGAATGTCATAATTTTCATCTGTAGGGTCCGTTGTATAGTCAATACCTTGACTTTCAAGGGCAGCCATTTGATGTTTCATTGCACGACCAATTCCACTAGTTTTAATCATTTTTTCATTTTCAAAATATAGTAATATCCTCATAGAATCTCCATTTTCCTATCTATTATACCATGTTGACAATCGTAACCCTAGAAAAAAACAGTCATTACGCTGACTGTTCTAAACTTTGATATGAAAGTTGTACTTTTTCTAATAAACGTGCACGTGTATTTTCATCCATAAATCCAGCTTCGATTGTATCAATTGTGATTTTCTTTGCCATGTTTACATCAATTGGAAATGCTTCATTTAACTTCTCAAATTCTCTTGTTAGGTTGGTATGAGAAACCGTGCGATTATCCGTATTAATGGATACTAGAATTTCATCTTTCATAAATTCTTTGATTGGATATTCTTTTAATGAAGCGATTGCTTTGGTTTGTAAGTTACTTGTCGGACACATTTCTACCATCACTTTTTGTGAGCGCGCAAAACGTTTTATCTCATCATATGAAGACATTGCAAGTCCATGGCCAATTCGTTTTGCCCCTAATACAATCGAATCCATGACATTCACTTCGTTTCCTGTTTCTCCTGCGTGTAACGTAAATGGAATTTTAAGTGCATACATCTTTTCGATTTGTTCACTAAAGCCAATGGTTGGAAAGGCATTTTCATCTCCAGCCAAATCCATAGCAACGTTGTGTCGACGACGAATCTCTTTTACTGCTTGAATGACTTTGTCATGTGTTTCCTTACTTTCATGACGCATCAAACAAACAATTAAACTACTTTCGATACCTAATTGTTGCTTTGCTTGTTTCATTCCCTGCAATACTGCTTGAATTGCTTTTTTGATTGTCAGCCCTTTTTCCAAATGAAAGGTTGGCGCAAAACGCAGTTCCATGTAACATACATTTTCTTTAGCACCTTGACTTAGTACATCCACGGTTGCACGTTTTAATGCATCCTGACTTTGTAGGTGTTTCAAGATGAAATCAAACTTTTCTAAATATGTCTTTAAGTCTGGACACTGATCATCCACACTAACTAAGTTCTCTACTTCTTCTTTTGATAAGGCAAAAGATGGATCTTGTTCTTTTGCGAGTTGTTCAAGTAGTTCTACAGATACTGAACCATCTAAATGACAGTGCAATTCTGCTTTCATTATCGTATTAAAATCCATAAACATATCCTTTCGTTATTTTATGGCTAATTATAGTATAGTTCGAGTATTGAATCAATCTAATTCAAATGATTCCATATTTTTTCTTTCCATAATAAAACCCCTTTGGTTAAAAGTGCTTTATATATTTGCACTGTCTACCTAAGGGGGATAATATCAGTTATACTCTGTTTCTTTTATTATTTTCAATAAATTCTTTAAACCAATAAAAGCTTTTTTTCTTGTATCTTTTGTTTGTTCCACGACCTCTATCATCACGGTCTACATAAATCACACCATATCTCTTACTCATTTCTATGGTTCCACAACTCACAATATCTAAGATACCCCACATTGTATATCCCAAGATTTCAACACCATCTTCGATAGCTTCTTGTAGTTGATTAAAGTGTGCATCTAAATACTCAATTCGATATTGATCATTAATAGTGCCATCATTCAATAGAACATCATTTGCACCAAGTCCATTTTCAGCAATGAAAATAGGTAATTGATAACGATCATACATATCGTTTAATGAAATTCGTAACCCGATTGGATCAATTTGCCATCCCCATTCACTCGATTCTAAATATGGATTTTTCAATCCATTCAACAAATTACCACTAGTCGTTTCATAATCTGGATCTTGACTGCTAATCATCGACATATAATATGAATAGGCAATAAAATTCACAGTGTTTTCAGATAGTATCTTTTCGTCATCTTCTTTCATCTCAATCGTTATATCAAGTTCCTTAAACATCCTTGTACAATATGATGGATATTTTCCTCGCACCATTACATCTAAATAGAAATAGTTTTTATAGTTTTCATCTAATACACTTTGCATAACATCTTCCGGCTTACATGTTGCAGGATACGTTGTAAACCTTGCTATCATTCCACCTATTAATGCATTAGGTAGAATTCGTTTACATGCTTTTATCGCAAGTGCATTTGCAATAAATTGATGATGTGAAGCTTGAAATATTGCTTGATCATAATGCTGTTCCTGGTCTTTTATAACAGAACATCCATTATATGGATTAAATCTATTACAGTTAATTTCATTAAATGGCAACCAAAAATCAACAACATCTCCAAGTCGTTCAAATAAAACTGTTGCATATTTTTCATAAAAATATATAACTTCTCTATTCTTCCAACCTCCATATTTTTCTATTAAATTTACGGGCATTGCATAATGTAAAATTGTAGCGAAAACTTTAATTCCACGTCTCTGACAATCTAGAAATAAATCTCGGTAAAACTGTATTCCTTTTTCATTAGGTTTTTCATCATCCCCATTTGGAAATATGCGTGCCCAACTTATCGATGTTCTAAACACTTGTAGTCCCATCTCTTCAAACAAATCCAAATCTTCTTTCCAATGATTGTAAAAATCAATTCCCCACCGAAATGGATAGTGTTCAACTTCATCACTTTTCAACGCATCTAAATAACGATTTGATGTCATATTTATATTACGATTTTCATTCCTTGTTTTTTTATCCCAAGCAGCATCAAAGTACCGTAAATCTTGTGTGTCTAATCCTTTACCATCGATATTCCATGCGCCTTCTGCTTGCGATGACGAAATAGCACCACCCCATAAAATCTTTTTTGGATTCATATTCATTTCTACTTACTCTCCAATTTCTCTCATTATTACCTGACTTCGTTTCGCACTAATATAACTTAATGCAAATGCGACAACAAATGAAACTACTACCCCTACAATTGCAAAAACAAAATTCATATTATTATTTGGATCAATAAATATTGGAATTGTAGTTAAACCGGTAGGACCAAATACGATGCGTTTTACACCAAATATCCCACAAATTAACCCTCCAATTCCACCACCTATAAGTGCACATAAAAATGGTTTTTTTAGTTTTAAATTTACTCCATATATTGCTGGTTCTGTAATTCCAAGCAAAGCAGTGATTCCACTTGAACTTGCTAATGCTTTAAAATCAACATTTTTTGCAAGTGTCGCAATAGCAAGTGCTGCTCCAGCTTGAGCAACATTGGCTACTAAAAATCCTGCACCTAACATATCAAATCCATTTGCGGCAATCGCTGTCATTACTAATGGAATTGTAACCACATAGTGCATACCTAACATTATGACAATTGGAGCAACTACTCCAAATAAAATAGGCAATGACCATGGTGCTTGCGTTTGAATAACATTTAATACACTTTCAAGCCATGTTCCAATAATAGTTCCTAAAGGCCCAATTATGACAAAAGCAATCGGAATCATGATAAGTAGTGTTAATAATGGTTTTAAAAAGAAGCGAATTGCTTTTGGAGAGATCTTGTCAGAGAATTTCTCAACATACGATCCAACCCATACAACCATGATTACAGGAATTACCGTACTGGTGTACTTTGCTAAAGTCACTGGCATAAATCCAAACAGTTTTACTGCTTCACCAGCATCCACCATACTCATGTATGTAGGATGAATCATCATTAACCCAAGCAACATCCCCATCATAGGATTCATTTTAAATTTTACAGCAGCCGAATAAGATAACATGATAGGCAAAAAGTAAAATGGTGTATCTCCAACGAATGTTAGGATTTGATACGTTTGTGTTCCTTCTTTCATTAACCCAGTCATCGTTAATAAAATCAATAAAACCTTAATCATCGCTGCACCAGTGATTGCAGGTAAAATTGGTGTGAAAATACCAGAAATTGTATCTAAAACATCAGAAAATACAAAACGTTTTTTTAGATCTGTTGATTCCACTACACTTTCTGTTCCACCAGCCTTAGTAACTTCTAATACTTTTGTTAATTCATCATAAACATGTGAAACATCAGTACCTATGATTACTTGATGTTGTCCACCAGCAATTACCGTCCCCATAACTCCATTGCATTTTTTCAATTCTTCCTCTTTAAATCTCTCTTCATCTTTCAAATTAAATCGCAAACGTGTTGCACAATGCGTAAAGGCTTCAACATTTTCTTTACCACCGACATTTTGCAAAACAATCTCTGCTAGTTCTTTATAGTTCATACATTCTCCTTTTGAAAATTACTATCATTTCTTAAGTTGTACAAATAGCTATTTGTTGATAAAGTTAACAATATACAGGTTAACTTTAATCACATTATAGAGTGTTAAATTAATTGCAACAATATCAAAAATATCGTTGTGTACTGTCAAAAGGTAAGGTGGTTCATATGAACAAAATAGAATTAGATAAATTGTTACATTCACATACAGAGCAAGAAACCTATTATTTGGAGCATCCAAATGCACTTTCTCCAAGATATACATCAATGAAAAAAACATTCATTAACGGAAAGGAAGTATTGAATTTTTCACTTCCAAAATTAATGGAACAAGAAATATTAATCAGAAAGGACTCTCGTTATACTTTCGTTCCATTTTATACGCACACCAATATAAATATGAATTATATTTATTCTGGAGAATGTACCTACCTTATTGATGACACCTATATAACTTTAAAAAAAGGAGATGTTTGCATATTTGATAAGGATGTTGTACGTTCCAAAATGAAAACCGGAGAAAATGATATTGTAATTAATATTAGTATTAGTAATGATTTCTTTTCCAAAGGTGTCATAAACAACATTGGAGAACAAAGTATTATTGCAAACTTCATAGTAAATGCACTATCAAACTATGAAAAACATAATCATTACCTTATATTTAGAACAAATGCTTCTACAAAGATTATTTCATTATTTGAATCAATACTTCTGGAATATTTCCAAAATGAACTTTATAGCAAAGAAATCATGAACGCATATTTAAATATTACTTTTATGGAGCTACTTCGTCTTTATCAAATGGATCCACAGAACCATTACATTCAACTATCAGAACAATCTCCGCTAAATATAATTGATATCCTTCATTATATTGAAAACAATTATGTTGATGCATCACTAATTGATTTATCAAAAAGACTTGGTTATCACCCAAAATATCTATCAACTTATATACACAAAAAAACTGGAAAGACTTTTAAGCAAATCCAGTTGGATCAAAGACTAAAAACTGCGTGTGTTTTTTTAATGAACACAACCCAAACCATTGAAGAAATTGCATCTTCCGTTGGAATTAACAATTTAAATTTCTTTTACAAGAAATTTCGCGAAGTATATCAACTGTCACCAAATGAATTTCGCCTGAAGCAAGAATATTAGATCATATATTTATCTTTATACATCGACCTGAGTAATGATAACTCAGGTTTTTTCATTAAAAAAGGAGGTTCATCAAATACTGAGTATTTAAAAGTACCTTGGGTTTGATATGGCTCTAAGAAAACTATGGGTCATTTATAACCACACATCAATGTGACCTTTAAAGAAGTTTTGGG
>NZ_JARXXJ010000027.1:0-23201 GCF_029893935.1 Breznakia sp. PFB1-19 | reverse complement strand
AATGAATACTTATTTTTTCTTCCCATAATAAAACCCCCTTAGGTTAAAAGTGCTTTATTTATTTGCACTGTCTACCTAAGGGGGATAATATCATAGTGATAGTGTCTAACATGTGAAGTCTAGGTAAATCTATTTTTTAAGTGATTTTCTTTTTCTAAGAATTACGATTGCACCTAATGAAACCATTAAGCAAGCAATCCATGTTATTGCACTTGTTGTATCACCAGACTGTACATTATTTGTTGGTGAAGTTTGATTGTTTGCTTTGTTTGTAGTATTTGTAGTGTTTTTGTCATTATTATTGTTTTGAGGAGTGTCAATTGAAGGGTTTTGTTTAACTTCCCAAACTGCAAATAATTTTACATCACTATCTTTATTCCATACATCAAATGCTTGTTCATCTTTGTAAAGTACATCGCTATCTTTAGAAGTTGCCCAACCTTTAAATACATATCCTGCTTTTTCATATGTATTTTTAGCAAGTACAGCTTTGTTGTCAAATGTTACCGTTCCTTGATCCATGCTTCCAGTAGTTGCACCATTTCCATCATACGTAATTGTGTATGTGTTAGCATTCCAAATCGCATACAAGTCTAAATGATTCGTTAAGAGATATGCATCGATTGCATGTTCGTCAGTATATTCAACATCTCCATCTTTTGATGTTGCCCATCCCATAAATGTGTATCCTTTACGTTCATGTGTATTCTTTGCTAGAGTGATTGGTTGGTTATATGTTGCAACATCACTTGTCATAGAACCTTTTGTCGCTCCATTTCCATGATATGCTACATTGTAATCACATACACTCCATACTGCATATAATTCTAATCCAGTTTCTTGGTTCCATGCATCTAGTACTTCTTCATTTGTATATTCCACTTTACCATTAGGAGTTAAAGCCCAGCCTTCAAATGTATGACCAGTCTTTTCATATGCATTTTTAGCAAGTTGATTTTTTTCATCAAAGGTAAGTGTTCCTTGATCCATTGTTCCACTTGTTTCACCATTTCCATGGTATGTAATTGCGTATGTATTTGGACTCCATACTGCATATATTTTTAAACCAAACTCACGGTCCCATTTTGTAAATGTGTATCCATCTGCATATACAACATCACCATCTGCTGATGTTGCCCATCCTTTAAATGAGTATCCTGTACGTGTATATGCATTTGGTGTTAATGTAACACTTTGATCAAACACTGCTGGATCACTTGTCATGTTTCCGCTTGTTGCACCATTTCCATCATACGTAACTGTAACTGTCTTAGCACTCCATACTGGATATAAATCCAAACCATTTAATTCGTTGTATGGTAAGAACTTATACACATCACAATATACAACTTGTCCATTTTCTTGATCTGACCAACCTTTAAAATCGTATCCGAATTTTTCATATTGATTTGCTGCTAGAGTGAAATTGTCATCGTATGTTACAGTATCAGCATCCATACTTCCAGAAGTAGCTCCTGTATCATGATATGTGATTGTGTATTCATTTGCTTCCCAAACCGCATATAAATCTAACCCTTTATCTTGATTCCATGGATCAAATACTTGTCCATCTGTATATTCAACTTGACCATCTGTTTTTGTTGACCATCCTTTAAATGTATATCCATCTCTTTCAAATGCATTTTTAGAAAGTGCAAGCTTTTGTCCATAATTAGCAACACCATTCGTCATGGTTCCTGCTGTTGAACCATTTCCATTGTATGTAATTGCATAGTCTGCAATTTTCCATACTGGATATAAATCCAAGTCATTTTCTAAATTAAATGCAGTAAATTGATGTTCATCAGTATAATCAACTGTTTGACCTCCAGGTGTCGTTGTCCATCCTTTAAATTCATATCCAGTTTTTGTATATGAATTTGTTGCTAAACTGTATGGTTTTCCGTATATAGCTTCTCCATTTAACATACCGCCACCAGTTGCATCGTTATTATTGTAAATTATATTAACCACTTTAGTAACAAGGTAATCGTTGTTATCATTAAAACTTGCATCCCAAATATAACCAGTATCAATTGGATCACTTGGCCATCTGAACGAAGATTGAACATCTACTTGCCCGACAACCGTTTTTTGAAATGCTTCATTTTTGATTGTTCCTTCATACTTTAAAACTACATTTGAATTTGGTGCTACTGGTCCGATATTCAGACCATAAGTTTTATCATCAAATTTCACTTGATAGTTTTTGTTTTCTTGACCATCAATAAAAACTTTTACTGTGTTTTGATCTAAGATAAAGTTTGGATCTTTATAGATGGTTAGATATGTAATTTCGGACTTCCAGTTACCAGTATTTGATATGTTTAGTTGATATTCAACTGTATCTCCAATTAATGTATCTTCAGCACGATTTGACTCAAGTACTCCTTCAAATACTGGACTTGTAATAGTCGGACTTTGTACACTTAATTCCTTAATACCTGATCCATTTGGTGCAATTGCAGTTACTTCTAATTGATCTCCAACTCTTCCTTCTTTTGGAATTACCATTGAAATTCTAATATAATTCTTACTTCGCATAGCAATTTTCTTTGGACTATAGTAAATAGTATGACTTTTAATATTATAGTAATATTCATCATCAGTACCAAAAGATGTATCTATTACAGCTCCTTCATATTTTGCTTCTGCTGGCAAACGGATCTCTACAGTATCCAATTCTTTTGGAATTAGTGAATAACTCCCATTAAGCACTTCATAGTACACATCAAAGTAATCTCCTGGACGAACCTGTTCTCGTTCAACGACCAATCGTGTAAGTAAACTATTGTTATTACCTGCTTCATCTGTAGCAGCTAAACTGTCTACTTGATATACTCCAAACACAACAGTTAGAGTAATCGCAATTGTTAAAACTTTTTTAATAATTTTATTCATACCTTTCTCTCCTTTCATTGTTAACACACATAGAATGTACATTTAAAATTATAAACAATATATATTCTCTACCCTCCTTTTCTTAACTACCTAAATTATATCTTTCATTTATTTTAAATAAGGAAATCGACTAGGTTTATATAGCATTAAATTTTGGGTGTAATGCAGAAAAGGATAGGGTTTTTAGGTATAAGGATTACAAAAAAAGAAGCAAAACCCTATACCAGGATAGGTTTGCTTCCTAAAAATAAAATTATGAATCAAGTAGATGTTCTTCTTTCGCCTTAAGTACTGCATCCATTGCATTATCAACGCATAATTTTTTATATGCTGCACTTAAATGATATTTTACCGTGTAAATCGTAAGTCCTGTGATATTTGCAATCTCTGCATTACGATATCCTTCACTTAATAATTGCAACATATGTTTTTGTTGCTTCGATAGTTTCAATTTTGGAGGACGAATATAATGTGTAACCCCACAATGCTTACTTACTTTTTCGTGCGTGGCAAGTATGACTTTGTGTAGAAAGTTCACATCTAATTCTTTATGATTCTTACTATTTTCAATTACAACTGACAAACGTTTCAATACAGGAAGTATTGCAGCCCCTTCATCAGCAATTACTCGAATAAACTCATACTGTTGTGCAAACAATATAACTTCTTCAATTGTTTCTAAAGCCTTTTTTCTTTGTCGAAGTGCGTACTCTACTGATGCACGCAACACCTTAGTTTCTGCAATATCTAACGGTCGATTAAACTGTGTTGCTAGTGATTCAAGTTTTTTAATAAACTGCAATGCTTGTTCACTTTGTCCAAGTACAATATGTGCTCGAACTGTCGTGAAATATTGGTAAATCTTATAAAGATATAATTCATCGTCAACAATGTAATATTTATCTAACCAACTTCTTGCTATTTCTTGATTTGCATCTTGTAGTTTAATTCGCGTTTTAAATGCTTCAAAATTCAGAAAAAACTGAGGATTATTGTCTTGAATGATAAATGATTGAAGATCTTTTATACTTTGATTTAAATTATCTTGATCATCTATCGCAGCATAATTATTTGCCTTAGTCATCAACAAACAAAAACCTTGTTCTCCACTTTGTTCACCCTTATTTGATGAAAGTGTTTTTTGAATTAGAGCAAGAGATTCATCAGTTTTATTTCTTTCAAACAAAAAGTCAGCTTGTAATGCATATAAGATATTTCTAACAAACGAGCCAAATAGTGGCGTAATAAACGTGAAAATCACTTGTAATGTTTTACCATTTGCTAATTCACTATAATCTCTAGCTGAGCGATAGAAATAAGGCAATTGCATGGTAATTGTATTCCATTGTAAATTTTTCTTAAAGCTAATCTTCGCAATATGTTTTACCATTTGCTTCAAAATTGAATATACACTTTTTCGATAGTCAATCAGCGTCATAAATAATACATCAGATTCAAATTGCTCATGTTCCTTTGCGATACGTGGTAAGTGTTTATCAATCATATCTAAGCACCATTCACACGTACTACTATCACCAACAATTAAGCTATACCCAGCATACTGTGAATATAGATATGGATGATCATCCAGTACATCATGTAACGAATCATCATCAAGCATGCTGCGATATACATTCACAAAATTTTCAACCGATAAAATGTGACTTTCTGTTGATTCTTCTTGATCTATTGCATAATTTGTTTTATCGATTGTTTCTTTATCCTTACTTTTAATCGCATACTTTCTTGCTAGAAAAATACGATTTCGCTTTAAATAATGTAAGGCTACCAATTTATACAAGTCTTCATTTTTTATGTGACTATCTTTCTTTCTCATATCTGCTAAAAATGCAAGAAACAAAGAATGATAACTATAACTTTCTTTTCCTGTTTTATTCACAAAGAAATTACTCATACATAATATATCCAAGACTTCTTGACTATCTTCCCTGTTTGAAAGCAAATTTGCCATTTCTACAGTTATATCATCAACAATTGAAGTCTGTAGTAGAAATTCTTGTACTTCTATATCAAGTTTATCCCAAAGTTGCGTTTTAATGTAATTTGAAAAAACCAATCCACCATCTGTAGAATTCAACTTCGTGAGTCCACTCATTGCTAGTGCATTAATTCCAATTGCCCAACCTTGCGTAATTTGTTTAATTTCTTTAGCATCATCAAGTGTAATTTTATTCCCATATGAAATAAAATGTTGATGGATTTCTGACTCAGAAAATGCAAAATCTTTTTCAATCAGTAAGACTAAAGATTCTTTTTCGAACTTATCAATATACGTGTGATTTGCTTCATTATTTGTAATTACAATAATTGTGAAACACTTTGGTAAGCGTTTTTTCACCATTAAAAACGATTTAAGAATTTCTTTGTTTGAAACAAGTTGTGCGCGATCCAAAACAATCACATATGATGTACCATTTGGAATAAAAGATGTAATCAACTCAATACTGTGCTCAACTGGAAGTGTATTAAATGTAGGACTTGCTAAAATCTTTGCCATAGCCTCATTATCTGACTGAAATGCATATATCCCCATACATAACAAACGATAAAACGCAGTTAATGTATTATCGTATTCATCTAAATCAATCCACACATATGGATACTTACTATATTCTAACCATTGGATAACTGTTGTTGTTTTTCCAAACCCTGATGGTGCGGCAATATAGATAATATCCTTTTCCATTCCCTTTGTAAGTGTATTTAGTAAAGTATATCTGTATGTATAATTCCCATGTAGTTTTGGCGCACTAAATTTATCACTTAATGCTTGTGCATAGTTCATGTACATTTCCCCCTTTACATATTTATTGTATATGGATAAAACTAGAAATACAATAATTTATAAAATACAAAACAATCCATTTGCTTTTATCTTATGTATGCACGCAGTCAAAATAAAAAGACAGCGTCTAGTTGCGATACACTTAGACTATCTGTCGTATCATTCTTTAAAATATTCACCTGAAGTATAAAATTTCAATTAAAACGGTAAATCATCTTCATCTATATCAAATGGGTAAAATTCTTCGATACCAAATTCAAAGTTACAATCATCATCGTCAAGATCGTCATAATCATCACAAAACACATCCTCTTTGAATTCATTCTCAATTTCAGTAGCTAACCCTATAAAATCAACTTTTGGATGTACTTTATGAAAAACCGCTGCAATATGCGGACAATCACCATATCCATAGTTAAATCCACAGTTACAATAATAACTTTGAATACGATTTCCATTCATGACAACTGTTACTAAGTATTTTGGTTTCTTAGCTCGATGTTTACTTCTTGGAACTTTATAAATATAGGTATTATCATTGTTTTCATGCAACCGTACTTTATGATTATTTACATACGCTTTTGTTGCCTTTATCCCGTTCTCAATGAAAGCCATCGCTAATCTACTAAAGTATTCTTCATCACTTAATTTTTCATCAATCTTATGAATATACCTTTTCTTTCTTCTTCTGCCCATTTTCTATACCTTACCACAGCATTTTTTGTATTTTTTTCCACTTCCACAAGGACAAGGTGCATTCCGTCTTATGTTTGGATCAAATACTGGCTTAATTTTATAATTCTTTGTGTAGACATTATCATAATACTCCATGATTTGATCTGGAGTATCATATGATTCTTCTGTATCAATAGCAAGTATCTTTTTTGTATATTTATCAAGCACTTTTGTATGATCTTCCCGCAGTTCTTGTTCCAAAGATACGCATAGGTGATAGTAGTTTGGATAGTTCTTTTTCACATAAGTTAATTCATCAAGTATTTCAGGATATCGTTTTGCTGCAAAATAACTAAAGAGATAGGTTTGATGTTGCAAGTCTATATATTGCTCCTTCTCCAAAATATCTAATGATAGTGCAGCTACAGGATTGTGTAAATTAAATTCTCTAAACGAAGAAAAAGCTCCAAGTAAATGTTTAATGAATTCACTTACATTTTCATCTTCTGTACATTCATAAGATTCATAACTTGAATATCCTGACTCAACTGCACGTGCAAACTCATTTTCTTGAATAAAATTCATTTCGTTTATTGTATCAAGTAGGCGTTTGAAATGTTCCCGATGTATCTTATTTTTTTGATAAGATGAGAATATAACTATGCTATAAGCAACAGCTTCTTGCTCTTGCTCAGTACCCTCTAGTTCTTTTACGAATTCGATGTAATTATCTACACTTTTTTCAACGGCATCCATCTTCATCTTTAACTCCAACTGAATTAAGGCATTAAATGTGTGAATTAAATCAGTCGAAGTATGTTCAATTCCCTCTTGGCACATATTTAAAATCATCTTACAATATTTTCTTGCTTCTTGATTTTTATTGAAATACATTAGTGTATTCATATATGCGTAGTATAATTCGTAACGATAGTTTTCAAATGGAACATATTGTTTTAAGAACTCATATGCCTTTTTATAGTCATCCAAGGCAATGTAAGACTGTGCCTTCAGTATGACTAGCATTTCATCAAGTTCGTCATCTTTATAGCATTTACTAATTAAAGATACAGTTCTCTCATTCTCTCCACGCATTGCATATTGCAAACCTAACACAGTAACAATTTCATATGAATAAACATCTGTTTTTGTTATTTCTTCAAGCAGTTCAATTGTATCATCTGAAATATCAAATGCATCCAATTCATCAAAATCTCCCATTCTATCTAATTGTTCAGATGTCAAATTCTTCAGTCTTTTTGCATCAATGATTTCTTTTTCTTTTTCACTAATTATTCGCATTTTGATTATCCTCTCTTTATCTTGTTTTCATATTCATTCTAATTTCTTATCTTAGATA
The DNA here is from genome assembly GCF_029893935.1 of Breznakia sp. PFB1-19. Lineage (NCBI taxonomy): Bacteria > Bacillati > Bacillota > Erysipelotrichia > Erysipelotrichales > Erysipelotrichaceae > Breznakia > Breznakia sp. PFB1-19. The sequence goes on along the minus strand of NZ_JARXXJ010000027.1, from coordinate 15,459 downwards.
TATTTGCTACAATCTCATTTTAACTATATTTTACCACAACACATTTTGATATTATCCCCCTTTGTTAGTTTGTTGTCTAACTTTGGGGGTTCACATCAGAACATCTTTCCAAAACTTTTTGAAAAAATATACATACTAAAAAAACCTGAAATTTTCTTTCAGGTTAATTATCGTTTATTATTTTGTCTTTGTAACTATGTTTCGAAAATCAAACTAACGTATTGCTTCGTATGTAAACACAGCTTTGTCACATCGTAAATAACTTTCTGTGTATTCTACTATGTGTCCTTCACTATCCTGACCAATATACTCAAAATAGTAAAGTGGATCATTTATTTTAATTCCCATTTGTTTAGCTAGTTTCTCATCGGCTTCAATGATAATAAGCCGTTGTTTAAACTTTTGTGGGAATCTTCCTTTTCTTGCCATATAGTCATACACTGATACATCTTCAAAATTGTAATCATCTACATCTTCAAAGTATTTAAATGGCATATAACAATATTCCATGGCAAATGGTGCATCATTGGCACAACGAAGACGGTGAATTAAATATACATCTTCATATTTTGCTAGTTCCATTTTAGAACCTAAATAATTAAAAGCTTTTAACATTCCTTTTTCAAGAACGATATCTCTTGTTTGTGCTCCTTGTTCGCGAAGTAATGCACTAATACCATATGCATCTTCTCCACCAAGAATTAGACGTTGTGAGTTCTTTCTTTGCACAAATGTACCTTTTCCATGAATACGAAATAAGTATCCTTCTTCTACCAAAGATTCAATGGCCTTTTTTACCGTCATTCGATTTACTTGATACATTTCAGCAAGCTTTCTTTCACTAGGAATCGCTTCTCCAGGTAAGTATTCTTGATTATTAATTTTCTTAATAATCGCATCCTTGATTTGGATATAAATCGGCATCCGATAATCCATACTAATTTCTTCCTTTCTTTGGTAACAAATCATTATTTACAAACACAAAACGGTCCATAAGCATATACGCTTCAATGTACTCAATTGGTTCTTTTTCTTTTGACATAACGAGTCCTTGTTGTTTTACAAGTTTTTGTCCTACTGGTATAGATAGAGCTTTTGCAGTATATTCATCACTTTCTACGACAATAATTTCTTGTTCTGAAAATGCGATATTGTTTAAATAATCATCTTCCAATACATCATATAAAGAATTATTCTCTAAATCTTTTTTATCTAGATCTGGTGCTACATCATATGGAACAGCAGAAGCTTCCAATGAGATTTTTTCATCATCAACATAGCGAATTCTCTCAATTGCATAGTATTTTGTTCCTATTGGTAGTTTAAGTTTAATTGATAGTTCCTTACCTACTTCTTTGCGTGAAATGGAAAGCAACTTCAATCGCTGTTTCTTACCCATTTCTGCAACTGTTTGCGATGTTGAAGAAATGCGGTATACATTCTTTTCAATACGTCTAGGCGCAACAAAATACCCACTTCTTTCTTTAGCGCAAATCCAACCTTCTTGAAGTAGCAGTTTTAATCCCGTTCGAACGGTTCCTCGTTGAACTTCAAACTTCTCTGCTAACTCTCTTTCACTTGGAAGTTTCTCACCCTCTAGAAGTGGAGTGTTTTCAATCATATATTTGATTTCATTGCAGACAATAATGTCTAATGTTAATAATTTCATGGTACAACCTCTTTACGGTTTCATTATACCACATGAATTCAAAAAGCAAATGATAACAAATTAATTTTATCTAAATTACGATATGTAACGATATAAGAAAAAGCAAAGAAAGAATTTCCCTCTTCGCTATGTATCTAATACTTTTCCATTACGATATATTCAGTTCGTTTATATCCCAACTTTTCATAGAAAGCTAACGCTTTTTCATTGCGTGGGTTTACTTCTAAAGTGAATGTATAATCATCAATATCATAGTTTGCTTCTAACCATTGAAAGAACTTTCTTCCACAGTTTTGACCACGCATTTGTGGGCAAATATAGAGTTCATCTATTAAGATGGTAATACTTTCATTTCCATTACTCCAAAAGAACCCTAAAAGTGCATAACCGACAATTTGTTGATCCATTTCTAGAATAAGTCCTCTTACGTACGGAGAGTTTTTCATCACCATTTTAAAGGTTGCTTCATACTGTTCAATTGAACCTTCTTCCAATGTTGCAAACCCACTATAAAAGTCTTTTGACATCTCGTAATATATTTCTTTATCTTGTTGTGTAAAATCACGTATATTCATCGTTTTTCTCCTTTCTTCATGATGTATATAGAAGAAACGCTAACGATGAAACTCGTCATTGGCATGTAGAATCAGTCGACTATGCTCATCCACAGTTTCCCTCCTCTTTTAAGGTGATGTTTTTTACCCAATTTTCTTTATGATAAAAATGAGTTGCAATAAATACCTTGAGTATATTGACACCTTCGACACATGCGAATACCCAGATTAAATCCAAGTGCAAGACACGTGTTGTTAGTATACTAAGTAATGTTGGACCAAAGACAATAAATAAGCCATCTATCGCAAGAACTGAGTTTGTATCTCCTCCTGCCCGTAAGATATAATAGCAAGTTTCTGCATACCCTTGTGTCCACATGACCATTGCTTTAATGATAAGTAAAATAATTGCCATTTTCGTATTCTGTGTTCCTAAAGAGAACGCTTTTGGAATAATTGGAGTTAGTGCAAGTACAAGTACACTACCAACAACGTAAATAGCTAGCCCAATCTTAATTAAACGCATGGAATCTTTTCTTGCTTGATCCATTTCATTGGCACCTAAATCATTGCCGACAATTGCTCCAGTTGCTGCTGCACATCCAGCAAAAGCTACATAAACCAGACTCGATACATTGTCCACTACTGTAAGTGCTGGTATAAAAGCTTCGTTTACATAGCAGTAATTCATAAATACAACACTTAAACCAACGGACCAGATAATTTCATTGAAAATTAAGGGAATGGTATTTTTAATAATATTGTATTTTGATTCACTTTGCATTTTGCCAACCGATTTACCTAAGTGTAAAGTTGCATTTCTTTGGAATAATAAGATTACTAAAAATCCTAACTCTAAGAATCGTGAAATCATCGTTGCTAGTGCTGCACCTTGTACACCTAATGGCGCAAAACCAAAATGTCCAAAGATTAATACATAGTTAAGTACAACATTACTTACAAAGGCAATTGCTCCACTTACCATTGGAATTTTCGGTAAACCAATTACACGATATGCAACTGCAATCATCATAGTCAATGCAAAAGGTATATACGAATATCTAACAACTTCCAAATACTCCAATGCAAGTTGGATTGTACTTTGCTTACTTACAAAGATCGTAATTACACTTTCAGGAAAGATACATAAATAGATCGTTGATATACACCCTACCCAAAAACATGCACGCAAACCAAAACGGAATGTTTGATGATATGCATTATGATTTTTTGCCCCAAAATATTGTGCAATATAAATACCAACACCATTAGCTAGACCAAAGACAGCTAGATTAAAAATAAAGAAAAACTTATTGGCGACCGTTACTGCACTTATCGCCTCTTCACTAATTCCACCAATCATAACAGTATCTGCAATACTTAGTAAATTGACTAACAGTTGTTGAATAACCACAGGTAAAGCTAAATATAAGACCCGTTTTAAAAACGGTTTACTGATTTTTGTGTGTCTCATTTTATATGTAGACATGCATTCCTCCTTTCAAAAAACCGGCATGCTCATGCATGCCAGTTTTGATTATTTTTCGCCCTCAATGATAGCGATGGCAGCACTTGCGCCTAAGGCATTTGCTCCAGCTTCTACAAAAGATTTTGCATCTTGGTATGTTCTAATACCACCGGCTGCTTTAATCTGTATTTGATTGTCTAAGGTCTTTCTCATCAACTTCACATCTTCAAGTGTTGCACCACCAAAACTGCGTCCTGTCGAAGTCTTTAAAAAGACAGGTTTTGCAATATTGGCTAATTGGCAAACTTTTTCTTTGGAAGTTTCATCCAACTTACACATTTCAACAATTGCTTTATCCACAATGTTGTGTTGTTTACAGAAATAAGCAACTTGAACCAATTCATCAAGAATGGCATCAAAATTACGATTCTCAATGTTTTCTTGGTTTAATACATAATCAATTTCTTTATATCCTAAAGTAGCGTACCGTTTGAATTCGTTTAACTTTTCATCTAGGGGCATCTTTCCTTCAGGAAAATCAATTGCACCAGCAATGATAATATCGCTATCTTGTAAAAACGCTCTTGTTTGTTCTAATTGGTCTTCTTCGGCAAAGATACAACGAACATTGTACGTTTTTGCTTTTTCTAAATACGTTTGATACGTATCGTTTGGATCTTGTATATAATCGATATACTTGTTAATCATGATTTTAAGCAGCCATGATGCCGAAGTATGCCATTACAATTCCAAATACAACAGTTAATAAGATAAGTTTTACTGGTCCTACTTTTTTACCTAGTGCCCAGTAATATGTCCATGTGACTCCTAGACCAACAAGTCCAGGCATGATTCCATCTAAAATTTCTTGTAAGGTTTGTGCAGTTTCTCCACTTCCAATTTTCAAAGATACTTCTGCCCAGAACATATCACAAGTCATCGAACCAATAACCATGATTCCAAGAATACCTGCAGCATGCATAAGTTTATCCATAGTTCCATTTGCTTGCGCTTTTTGTAGGTATGTAAATCCTAAGTCATATCCTAAATGTGCACCAAATACACGAACTAAGAATGCAGGAATGTTATAAATTAAGAAGTATAGAATTGGTCCAAGAATATTTCCTTGTTGTGCTAATGAAAGTCCGACTCCAAGAGCAATAACACGAATACATCCTAAGAAAATAGAATCTCCAATTCCTGAAAGTGGTCCCATTAGTGCAGCCTTAACTCCACTAATTGCACTACCATCGATCAACCCTTTATTACGTTCTTCTTCCATTGATAATACAATCCCACCGACAAATGGTGCAAGTTGAGGTGTAATGTTGAAGAATTCCATATGACGTGTTAATGCTTCTGCATATCCCTCTGGATTGTCTTTATAAATTTTCTTTAGTTGTTTATCAATCATCAATAAGAATGCCATGTGCATTTGACGTGGATAGTTCCAAGAGTACTCCATTCCAAGTGCTCCAGTGTTGAAACACATTCTTGTCAGTTCTTTTTTTGTGATTAATGGTTGGTTTTCTACTGTATTTTGATTAGAAGTCGTCATCATCCATGTCCTCCTCTTGTACGCCATCTGCTGTGGCAAATTTCTTACTGCTATCTAAGAAGCCAAATTTTTCAATTACGATAATCACACCAATAATTGCTACTCCAAGTACTGGCATTCCTAAAAATGCTGTTAATGTATATCCTAAGAAATAGAATGGTACAAGTTTTTTATTTAAGATCATACGCATTAACATCGCAAATCCTAGTGTTGGTAACATACCAGCAGCAATTGCCATTCCGTTGATTGCAACTTCAGGAATTGATCCAATAACTGCTTGTACAGCATCTACTCCAAAATAGAATGATAAAGAAACAAGTAAGAATTTTTCAATGACTCCAAAGACACCCATTAACCAGTGAACTTTTGTAATTTTCTTCGAATCACCTTTGGTCGCAGCATCATCTGCTATTTTTAGAAATGCAGGTGTTAAAGCTGCAATAAAGTTACTAATTGATAAAGCAATTAATGCAATTGGCATTGCAAGAGTGATTGCTGTTTCTACTCCTGCCCCAGTTGTAATTGCAAATGCAGTACCTAGGATTCCACCAACGACTACATCTGGTGGTATGTAAGCACCAACGGAAATTGCACCCATAAAGATTAATTCAAGACTTGCTCCTACAGTGATACCCATTTCGAAGTCCCCTAAAATTAATCCTACAATTGGACCAGTCGTAATTGGTCTAAATGTATATAATGTCCCAAATTGGTAATCCAGCACTCCCCATACAGCAACTAGACCCAATAAAATTGATTCTAATAACATTGTCTTCCCTCCTGTCTATAGTTATAGTACGTTTTTGACAAGTATTTTTTTATCATCGACTAATGGACGGATTTCAACTTCCAATCCTTTATCGATAAATGATCGTAATATTTCTTCTTCTTTAGGTGTTACAAAGATTTGTTTACTTAACGCTCTTGTCTCACCCTCTTCTTTTGTGTTTCCTAGATTGATACTTTGAATGGATGGACATCCATTGACCAATTCTTGCGCTTCCGCAATGCTTTGCACAACAATAATTAATTTATATTTATCTGTTACTCCACTATTGATTGCCTCAATAGAATTTTTCATATCCTTAATTACCAATTTACAACCTGAAGGTTTTCCAAGTTTTAAAGTGGTTTTCCATACATCGTCATTAACCACAGAGTCGCTAGCAACCAAAATACAGTCGGCTCCTACTCCATTTGTCCAAGAAAATGCCACTTGTCCATGTAATAATCTGTGATCTACCCTTACTAGTTTAATCATTATATTTTCCTCCTTTAAAACTCATCATCGTCATTCACATCTTCAAATAATTTGTTACAAAACTTTGGTGCAGTATCTACACTGCTTGTAATTTGATCAAGTGTTGTTGCGATATCTACACTTGGATCTGCTAGAAATATTTGCATTAATAATGGTAAATTCATACCGGTTACTAAGTAGTAGTTTTCTTTTCCTACACACTTCATAAATTCATTGTTTACACTTCCACCAAACACATCGGTTAGTGCAATGATTTCTGCATCATCCGAAATGCTATCAAAAGCATCCTTTACCTGTTTTTCAATGTTTGTGTCTTCTACATATCCATTAATAATGGTTACGTTTTCTTGCTCACCAATTATGATTTTGATACTCTCATAAATCCCTTTGGCAAATGTTCCATGTGATGCTATTATGTAATGTCTCATGTTCTTACTCCTTACTACATACTTGATATTGATTCATTGTTTTTTGATCTGCTTCAAATGGCTTTTCAAAGTAGATATTGTTAACACTTTCTAATGAAAGTAATCCCTCATATCCATATTTTTGTAGGGTTTCTAAATCCGCTTTCATATCCCTCGTGCCATCTGACCATGCTAAGTGACCAACTGGTTTTCCATCAACGAAGTGTACATGTGCAATTTTCTTACCAAATGCTTTGAAATAATCATCTAGTGTTTCATTTGCACCTGCCATCGCTCCAAAATCGATACAAACATATAAATTGTCATGATCGACTGCTTGTAAATAGGATTGTAAAGATGAAATGGAATTCACAAGTCTTGATTCATCTTTTTGTAATGCTTCAATAGCTAAACGAATGTGTTTACTTTCTGCATAGGCTACTAGTTTTCTCATCATTTGTACACTTCGTTTAAACGCTTCATTTACATCTTCATCAAGAAATGCCCAACCACTAGTCACAAGAACTAACTTGGCATCAATTTGACTTGCTACATCAATTGCATGTTTGAAATAGGCTTCCACTCGTTTGATGGCTTGTGGATCTTTGGCTGCCATATTATTTGGTTTTGGATTGGTTTGTTCTGGACAAATCACTTCGATTTTCACTCCGTATGCTTTCTCCAATCGTTTGAGTTTATTTACATCCTCATACCCTTGATAATCCATAAAATAATGATGGGGTCCTGTCCATATTTCTGCTTTTTTAAATCCTATAGATGAAACCTTTTCAAAGAAGGTCTCCAGTTGATAGAATCGATAATGTCCATTCATTGCACACAATTCATTCATTTGCTTTACTCCTTTTTACATAAGACTTGCAATCAGTTGATATGCTTCAAACAAATCTTCTACAAGATAATCTGCTTTTTGCTGGTCGATGTGATAGCGATGATCTTTTATCGCTATCACTTTCATACCAGCTTGCTTTGCAGCTTCAATTCCATCCTTAGAATCTTCAATCACGATTGCATGATCTGCACTTACACCAAGTGTGTTCAATGTATAGACGTAGATTTCAGGATCCGGCTTCGAGTTAGTAAACATACGTCCACTAACGATGGAATCAAAGTATGTTTCAATACCGTTTTCTTTACAAACATGTTCGATGATATCTGGATCATTCGAACTTGCAACGGCAAGTTTTACATTTTGTTTTTTTAATTCCTTCAATAAGAATTTTAGGTAAGGTTGTAAGAAATCAGTAACATCGAAAGGTTCTCCTTGATAGGTTTGCCGATAATACGCATCCATTTCCAGTGCATTTTTATCTAAATGCAACCATGAAGCAAGATAGTTCCATGTCACTTCATGACTCGTACCGATAATTTTTCTAAGTTCTTGCATAGGTACTTGTACTCCATGTTGTTGTGCAAAGCAATAAAACTCATATAAATTAAAGGGTTCTGAATCAATAATGACACCATCCATGTCGAAGATTACTGCTTCTATATTCATCTTAGTATTCGAATTGACGGTAGTAACGTCTGTAGTTCAAGTTATGTTTTGTGTATGTTTCATAGTGAGCTGCTAAACGTTCTGTTAAGACTGATGTTGCAATCATAGGTGAAACAATCACTCTAAATTCATCATCAATTCCATCAAGTGCATATTCTTGTGTATCAAATACAACAAGTTTGTCTGTAAAACGTTGACAGAATCTTTCTACACGAGTGTCTAGTTGACGACATTCATCTTCACCTTTTACTAAGAATACTGGAACTCCTGGTTCTACTAATTCAAGTGTACCATGGAAGAATTCAGGAGATGTAACAGATTTTGTACGTACCCATTGCATTTCTTCTAAGATACACATTGAGAATAAGTATGTTTCACCCCAAGTTGCTCCTGAACCTACCCAAATGTTGTATGGTTCGTTGTAGTATTTCTTAGCGATTTCTTCTGCTTTAGGGTCGAATTGTTCGCGAATTGCAACTAGGTTTTTGAAGATTCCTTTCATTTGATCAGCAAATAGTTCGTATTTTGGGAAGTAACCCATTTTATTTAAAATACGCAATGCCAATAAGTCAAATAACAAGTAACTGTATTCACACATACCTGTTGTTACATCTGCTTGGATAATTTTTGTAGAAACTTTTCCTAGTGGACTTTCATGTTTCGTGAATGAAACCACTTCGATTCCTTCCGCTTTAATCCAAGTTGCTGCTTCAACGATTTCTTTTGTATCCCCTGAAGCACTTGCTGTAATAACAACAGAATCTTTCGTAAGTTTCTTTGGACGTAATACATTGATTTCAGCTGCTTCAACTAAATACACATCTAAATCTGAATATTTATCCATGAAGTATTTCACTGGAGCAAACTCAGCATACGTACCACCAATTCCTAGAAAGAAGATATTTTTGAATCCTTTTTCAACGATCTCATCTGCAACTTTTTCAACTGCACCACGTTGTGCATAAATTGCATCACCTTCTTTAAGATATTTATCTACATCAAATTTTGCTAATGTTACTTTTTCTTTTTCCATTTTGTCCTCCTCAATCAATAATGAAACATAAAGCGTATCTTATCAGAAACCTCTGGGCCCTCTTGTGGTTTCTTTGCTAATCCACTTTACATTTTCAATATACCAGTACATATTTACTTTTGCAAGCGCTTTCTTTAGATTTTTGTTCACACAAAGAAAAAAGGAAATCCAAAAATATAAGATTTCCTTTTATTTATCGTATGTTTTACAATTTCAATTTTTTTCTATTTTGTCTTACTTTTTACCACTTTATTAAAGTCTTTCATCAAAATATAGTCTTCCCACTGGTTTTTATCGGTTGTAATCTGGTATGCCAAAACCTGAAAAAATACTACATGGATAAGTGGTGATAATGTTGGTAGTACATCAAGGTCATAATGATAGACAGTATCTCCCTCCATATCTCTTGATACTAAAAAGCTATGATCTGTAATACAGGTAGTTGCACGCCAAATATCTTGTACTCGTTTTGAACAAGCATCATGAGTATCTATACAGATTACAGTATATGATGGATCTAATTGTAAATTAGGTCCATGGATATACTCCTCTATTTCATAGGCAAAAGCAGGTATCTTAACTGTTTCACTAATTTTTAAAGCACCTTCACATGCAACACCTATATTTGGACCAACTGCGCAAATAAAGAGCTTTGACATCGATAATAACGCTTTTTGATGTCTTTTATAAAAATCGACAGCCCGTGTAATCAGTTGAGGGTATGCATCATAAATACATGATAATTGTGCATGAAAACCATCTACATCTTTTGTGCTTATATACTCTAGTTGATATGAGGCATGTATAGCAAATAAACATAAGTACAATGCAAGTGTACTTACTCCCTTAGTAACATACCCTACACGTTCTTTACCTACGCCATAGTCAATTACGACATCAGCTGATGCAACATCACTATGTATATCTCCAGTTAAGACAATTGCTTTACGATTTAACTTTTGAATTTTCTTTATTGCATCAATAGTATTGGTACTCAATCCACTTTGACTAATAGTAAATACAAATGTTTTATCGTCTACATATTTCGTATAGTGTGTAAACGTATAGGGACTGATCACTTCTACATCACAGTATAACGTATCTTGCATAAAGTATTTTGCGCAAAGTGCAGCATTGGCACTCGACCCACTAGCAACAATCAGTATCTTTTCATACTCCCATTCTAGAAAACATTCCATTAGTGGCTGTATCAGTATTTTTGCATGCTGTAAATTAGATTTACACACTGCTTCTGTCTCGATTATATAATCCATCATTGTCTCTTTCATTGTACAATCCCCTTTCGTGGTTTTTATGGTAATCCACTTTGATTTATTTATATACCAGTGATATTTCAATGTCAATAGTTGAAAAAACATTTGATTTCACTTGCACATTACAAAAGTATTGGTATAATCAAAATTGAAAGTGGTTGTTTATACAATACACTTCATAGGAGCGTTCCTGATAAACATCGATAAACCATATTACTTTTAAGGGGAATAAGTAATACATTTCAATGTGAAAGGAATGAAGAGAAATGAAGAAATTATTACTCATTACAAGCTTACTATTCGCAAGCTTTTTCATGCACGCGCATAACGATACACTTTATGCAAACACAACTACTGTCAGTTTTGATGTAGTAGGTGAAGTATTCGATTACGGTGCACAAATCAATCAAGTAAAAATTCACTATGATGATCCTGTTCAAACAGATGCAATCACAAACGATACATATCAAGTAACTACAGATTACACCCTTGAAGGTGTTGAAGTAGAAAACGGTGAAAGAGTCATCGAGCAAATTGAATTTGAAAATGAAAATAAGACAATTATCTTACACCTATCTTATGGTGTAGACGTTGGTCTTGCCTATGTATTATATTGGGATGATGATGCATTTTTAAATCATCCATTAACGGTTCAATATCAACTAATATCAAAAGCGATTCCATTAGCAGATGGAAGTGAACTACAACCAACTTACAATCAAGGTAACGTTAGTTTTGGTTCAGTTGATGCTTTTACTAGTGGTGAAAGTAGTAGTGGTATCCACTATCGTGATTATAAGCCTAAAGATGACGGTAACAAGCATCCATTAATTATCTGGTTCCATGGTGCTGGTGAAGGTGGAGACAACAACATTACACAAATATTAGGTAATAAAGGTGCATCTGCATTTGTTAGCGATGAAGCATAAACTGTATTTGATATTCCATTTGTTCTTGCACCTCAAAGTTCAACCTTTTGGATGCCTGAATTAACCTTATGGGATGAATTAACGCTAACTGGTGAAGATCAAACCGAAGCAGTTGTCGACATGATCAAAGAATACATCGAACAAAACCCTAACATTGATACAGATCGTGTGTATATCGGTGGAGGTTCAATGGGCGGTTACCAAGTATGGGAAACACTATTTGCTGCTCCAGAATTGTTTACAGCTGCCTTCCCTATTTGCCAAGCTTATGAAGTACCACAGGATAAACTTGAAACTGTTAAAGACATCCCTATTTGGATGGCACATACAAAAACGGATGCCACCATTCCAGTAAGTTATTCTCAAGATGCATATACGAATGCGAAGGCTCTTGGTCTAAATATTACATACACAGAATTTGAAAGCGTTGAAGTTGACGGAGTTGAACTCGAAACACATGCAGCATGGGTATATCTACTAAACAACAACGCAACTAACGAAGAAGGTGAACAGTTCTTTGACTGGCTTGCAGCACAAGAGAAAGTAGATGCAATCATCGATGATGATTCTTCAAACAACGATACTCTATTTGTTGGTGCTATTGTTGGTGTAACTGTATTGGCACTAGCATTTAGTTACTTACGTTCAAAGAAGCAAAATTAACATAAAATGACAGCCGTTTCATTACAGCTGTCATTTTAACTTTTATAAAGCACATACAAAACAACCTTATAAATTTGTCTCATAAAAAAATTACTTTGCTTTATCTAAACTATTGAAAATATTACCTTGTTTACCATCTAATCTTGTATGATTATCTGCAGCCAATTGACTTGCAGAGAGTAAGTTTGCACCTGTTCCTCTAATATGATCAAGTTGTCCCTACGTCAAAATAACAACTATTGGTAAATTCGTGAATTATTTTACATAGTTTTTTAAACTTCCAATACCCGAACCAGTATCCAGTAATGCAGCTTGTGTCTCACCTAAAGCAAGATAACAAGCAACATCACAAGAATCAACAATTCAAATGAGACGTTCGCTGACTATTTCATGTCTAAATTGTTCCATTATTTCACTAATCTTTCATCTAACTTAATGAACCACATAGTAATAAATCCAGAAAGAACAGCTACAACAAGTGATATTGCTAGTAACGTATAATTTGAATTTGGACCTCCCAAGAACACAGCTAATCCATAAATTCCATTACTTAGACTAAGTACATATGCTTTTAGTCCTATGACTCCAGCAACAAAGCAAGAAATAAATCCAGAAATCATACCTGCAATTAAAGGTGTTTGATATGGCAAGAAAAGTCCAAATAACATTGGTTCTCCAACTCCACCTAGTAGCCATGTAACCAGATATCCGAATGTTAATGTTTTCTTCTCTTTACTCTTGAATTTTACCAAACACGCTAAAACAACTCCACCAGCTGCCAACTTGAAATAATCATCGCTGGTAAAATGAAACCATCATAGCCAAGCATTGGAAACGAAACAAACAAGAATGCAAATAGTACTTGGTGCATCCCTGCCATAACTAGTAATGAGAAAGTCACTCCAACAAGTACAACAGCTAATGGTCCTGCAACTTCGTGTAATGAAATCATCGCCTCGTATACATAGCTTCCTAAGAATGACGCTAAAGGACCAAGCACACAAAGTGCAAGTGGTAACATCACAAGTAATGCACCAAACGGTACTAAGAAAACTTTTAGATATCTGGCGTTACTTTTTTTAAGAATACTTCTACATATGACATTATCCAAACTACTAAGATAATTGGAAGTACGGTTCCAGAATGGATTTGTACTGAACTAGGAATTCCATATACATCAAATGGAACGCCTTCAACAGCCATTTGAATTAAGGCGGGGTGCACCATAATTGCTCCAAGGAATAACGCCATAGTTGGTGATGTGTTAAATTGTTTTGCTGCTGTATATCCTACAAAAACTGGAAAGAAATAGAATCCAGCATCTCCCACAAAACTAAATAACGTATAAATTGTACCCATTTCCGATACCTAACCAAGTAATTGAGGGCCAAGAATAGCAACAATTGTCTTACACATCCCTACACAAATTAAAATTGGAATGATTGCGGCTTAGCCATTTTTATGCTTTTTATTTCTAAAGTCAAGTTATTTGTAAATAGATTAATTATTAAGTTAGGTATCATCCAGTTATATCTTGTACATTATCACAATTTGATTGACTATCAACGTCTATTTCAACTTCATTAATCATAATAGCATGGTCTGGTATATGCTTTGGGCTAACTATTGGTACTAAATCTATATATGACCTCGTACTCTCCCTGTCATCATTTGAATTTAAGAAATCCCAGTTATAACTACTTTTATCATTGATAGGTGTTATAAATTTGCTATGTAATAACCAATCAATGGATTTTTTATTCTTGGATATTGTGACATAACTATAGCCATTTTTTGGTTTGAATGCACTTATTTCTTTTTCACCCAAAAATTCAACTAGTTCTTGCCATGCGCTTCCTTTCACTTTATTTTCTTCTAGATTTAAATCTCCTCCAATGATTAAGTTTGGAGCGTATCCATAACATTCATTATATTTATGCAAAAAATTGTTTAGCAACTCGACTATTTGATTAACTCTCGTAGTTCTACACTTTCTCATTTTTCCATCTTCAATGTAACTATACTGCACACGAATCCCACAAAATGCAATTGGAATTTCTTCATTTTTAAGTTGTGTCTCAACAAATAAATAGTTTGGCTCTTTAACTTTATCATGAAAAGATTTCTCAAAATCATAGGAAAATATTGATATTGATTTTTCATTAAAGCTACTTTTTTTAAACCCGATACAAATTCCATATCGAAGCCTAAATTCCACTTCATTTTTATCAGCATCATCGTTTTTAATAATTTGTCCTGGATTTTGAACTGCTATATACTCAGGGAGTAGTTTTTTTATTATTTGCTCATTTTTTTCTCCATCCTTTTTATTAAAAGCATCATTATATTCAACTAAAATAAATACATCAGGTTTATGTTTAATTATCTGTTTAATAATTAATCCAGCATCATTATCATTTTTATCGTCATTATATTTCGGATAATTAACTTCATTAATCCCAAAATTTCGGGACTGTATATTTGCCCCATGCATATTGATATTCCATGTCATTATTTTCAATCTCATTATATTCCCCATTTACATATTTAATTTCAAGTGTAAAGTAAAGCATTCATATTAAGCTATTAATCTTTTAAACTACCTATTTAATTATAATCATTAATAAACCCTCTATATGATTTGCTAGATTTTTTGCACTTATTTTATATTTGACTTCTGTATCTTTTGCATCAACATTTGATTTAATCAATATCCTTAAATCCTCATCAAAGACATCAATTAAAGTTTTATGGCGAATCTGATTATGATAATACTCTGCAACAATATAATTTTCGTCTGTATATACTCTTGGATAATTGTAATCTATACTTGAAGTGTATGGATTAAATAAATCGTTACTCTTTTTTTCATAAACCTCTGTTGAAACGTTGAAAAAAGTAGAATCAAAATATAATTCAAGTTTAACATCTTCTAAAAACTCTATACCATCATTATGGATTTTACAATTAAATTTGGTAGAATTTTCTTCATATAAATAATAACAATCATCAATATAATAAGCATCTTTTAAGACGGTGTAAAAATTTTTGTGTAAAGTATCCTCCCTTGGTAGAATGAAAATAACTACCAAAGGAGGATTTTTAATATGAGTAAGAAAGATATCAT